>WQUN01000179.1 GCA_009782085.1 Bacillota bacterium | reverse complement strand
TGTCATTCTGAGGCGAAGCCGAAGAATCTCAGATCCTTCGCTTCGCTCAGGATGACAGTTTTTGGAGGTTGCTGTCATTCTGAGGCGCAGCCGAAGAATCACAGATCCTTCGCTTCGCTCAGGATGACAGTTTTTGGAGCTTGCTGTCATTCTGAGGCGCAGCCGAAGAATCTTGTTTCTATTTTATGACCAGGGGGTGCGACAATGGACAGATTCACCGTAAACCTGGACCCGCAGGCGGCGGCCGACATTATCAAGGACTACGTCCTGAAAAGCGCCATCAGCGCGGAATGCGTCTGCGACTACCAAAGCGGGGCCCCAAACGGCGGGCGGATGATACTGCTCGTTTTCGAGAAATATTACATGCGCAACTCCTCCAGGGCGAGCCTGACCGTCGCGGTGGAAAACCTCTCCGGCGCGACGCGCGTGTGCTCCGTCGGCTCCGGCGGCGGCCAGAACGCGCTTTTCGGCTTCGACTGGGGCGCGTCGGCGGATTTCGCGTCTTTGCCGGCGAATGCGCTGAAAGGGTACGTTCTGGAGACTAGATAAGGGAAGAGCCTAGAGGCTGGATAACATGGAAAACGAGACATTTTGTTCGCGTTCGCGGGAAGACACCTATAACTTCGCGTCACGCATGGCCCAAAGCGCCAAACCCGGCGACATAATCTGCCTTACCGGCGGCCTGGGCAGCGGCAAGACCGTATTCGCCAAGGGCTTCGCGGCCGGGCTCGGCGTCGCGCGGGAGGTCGTCAGCCCGACGTTCACGATGCTGATCGAATATCCCATCGGCCGGATGCCTGGCAAGGCGGACGAACCTTACCGCGTGGCCGCGCCCGGCGGCATAGACGAAACAGGCAGCATGGACGCGCCGGGCAGCATGGCCGGGCCTGGCAGCATGGCCGCGCCGGGCCGCGTGGCCGGGCGGCCGCCGGAGGCGGCGGCCGCCCAGAGGTTCCCGCTGTACCATTTCGACGTGTACAGGCTGGGGGAACGCCCGAACGATTCCGCGGCCGTCCTGCGCTTCGAGGACATTGGCGGGGTCGAGTACCTGTTCGGGGACGGGGTGTGCCTGATCGAGTGGGCGGAGATAATCGGGCCGGCCATTCCGGAGGGCGCGCTGTGGGTGGAGATAAAAAGATGCGCGGGGGACGACAATGAGCGCGAGATAGCCGTGCGCCGGGAATAAAATAAAAGCGGGGGGTAAACCATGAATCCCGTCCACATGATAATAAGCGTAAAAATCGGGGATCCCGCCGGACGAGCCCCCTATGACAGGTACATCCGGGAGGTAAAACCTGTCGTCGAGAGCTTCGGCGGGAAATATATAGTAAGAAGCGAACGGATAACGGCTTCCGGCGGCTGGGCCCCCGACAGGGTGATCGTCATCGAGTTTCCGTCGAGGGCGCGGCTGGACGAATGCTTTTCTTCGGAAGAATACAACAGTATAAAGGCTCTGCGAGAAAATACCGTGGTCGCGGAATCTGTGATTGTGGAGTAAACTTATCGGAGGCCCCATGATTCTCCTCTCCCTGGACACCTCCGGCCCTGTCGCCTCGGCGGCCGTCCTGGACGGCGAAAAGGCCGTCGCGGAAGCGTCCGCGGCCGGAACGAAAAAACACGCCGAAATCCTCATGCCGATGATCGAAAAGCTGCTTGACTTAAGCGGCTTTTCGTCGCATAATTTGGACTTGGTCGCCTGCACGTCCGGGCCTGGCTCGTTCACGGGGCTACGGATAGGCGCGGCGTGCGCGCTCGGCCTGGCCTACGCCCTGGGAATACCCGTCGCCCAGGTTCCTACTCTCGACGCGACGGCATATAATGCTGTAATACCGGAACCCAAACCCGGAACCGGTATGGCATATGCCTCCGGCGCGCCGCGTGACCGCCTCTCCGGCCGGATACTGGTCCCCATGATGGACGCGCGCCGGGCGCAGGTGTACGCCGCTTTTTACGAGAGCGAGGACGGCGGTATGCGCAAGCTGACGCCGGATATGGCGGTAAGCCTTCGGGAAGTCCTGGCGGAGGCCGCGAAATACGGCCGCGAAATCCTGTTTACCGGCGACGGCGCTGCGCTGCACAAAGACGCGCTTACAGCCTCCGGCCTGGATTGCCGCGTGGCGCCGTCTTACGGGCGCGGCATTGCCTTCAGCGCCGGGCTTATCGGCCTCAAGATGGCCGCCGAAAAAAAGCTCGTATCCATTGCCGAATTCGGTCTCGCGTACCTCCGGAAACCTCAGGCGGAGCGCGAGCGCGCGGAGCGTCTGGCTCGGGAAGCGCAGGAGACGGGGCTGCCGCGGAGATCCCCGGGCTTTGAGACAAAAGAGGCGGGGGGTTCGCCCGCGTGAAAGAGAATGCGCCCGAAAAAATTCCGGAAGCGGCTCCAAGGGCGTTTCCCGCCGTGATCCCCATGGAGGCCCGGCATCTGCCGCAGGTCTGCGATATCGAGGAGGAGTGCTTCCCGATACCCTGGAGCAGGCGGGAGTTCGAACGGGAGTTCCGCGAGAACAAGCTGGCAATTTACTTCGTCGCCTGCGACGGCGGCAAGGTCATAGGCTACGCGGGCATGTGGCACGTGGTCAACGAGGGCCATATCACCAATATCGCCGTGCGGGAAGGCCACAGGCGCAAGGGCGTCGGGAACGCGCTGGTCAAAGCGCTGGTGGACGAGGCCGTAAGGCGGGAGATGATCGGCCTGACGCTGGAGGTGCGCATCTCGAACGAACGCGCGCAGAGGCTCTACGCCAGGCACGGCTTCAAGGTCGAGGGATTCAGGAAGAACTACTACGCCGACACTCACGAAGACGCCATTATAATGTGGAAGTATATCTGAACGGGATTTCGCATCAAATCCTGTTCCACAACCCTGAGGTGACATAAATGCGGGAATTGCAGCGCAACGAGTTGTACAGCCGCCCAAGCCCGGATTCGCTGGGCTTCGCGACGACGGCGGAGCTCGAGCCGTTCGACGGGCTGATCGGGCAGGAGCGGGCGGCGGCCGCGCTCAAATTCGGCCTGAACGTTAAAATGCGGGGATACAATATTTTCGTCTGCGGGTCGGCGGGCACCGGCAGGACGTCCTTCGCCAGGAAATTCGCCCTGGACGCGGCCGCTTCCGAGCCGACCCCCAGGGATTTATGCTATATATACAACTTTGAAAACCCCAAATGCCCCAAGCTGCTGACGCTGCCGCCGGGGGAGGGCAAAATCTTCCGGGACAAGATGGATGAGCTGATAAACTTGCTCCAGAACGAGTTGCCGAAGCTGTTCGGAAATAAGGACTTCGAATCGCGCAAGGCGGAGCTCGTGAAAGTCTATCAGGATCACCGCGATATAATCATCAAGGGCATGACGGAGGAAGCCAAGGAGAACAGCTTCGGCGTGAAAAGCACCAACAGCGGCATCTACTTCATGCCGATAGTCGAGGGCGAGGTCATAAACGAGGAGCAGTTCGAGGCGCTCAGCCAGGACGTGAAGGATCAGATATCCTCCCGGTCGGAGGTCGTCCAGAAGCGGGCCGCCGAGGCCATGCGCGAGATCAGGGAGTACGAGAAAAAGACGCGCAGGGACGTGGAGGAGCTGGAGTACAGCGTCGGCCTGTTCGCCGTGGGCAGGCGGGTCAACGCCATCATGGACGACTACGCCGACAGCCCGGAAGTCCTGGCGTACCTGCTGTCGGTCAAGGAGGACATCCTCGACCACATCGCGGACTTCGTGATAGAGGAAAGCGAGGAGGACGAGGGCTTCGCGGCCTATCTCCCCTGGTACGGCAAGAAAAACCCGGAGGAGATGTTCACCAAATACAAGGTCAACGTCATGACCGACAACGCGCCCGGAAGCGGCGCGCCCGTCATAATGGACTTCAACCCGACCTACTCGAACCTCGTCGGCGAGATAGAATACGACAACGAGTTCGGCAACTTCTCGACGGATTTCATGAAGATCAAGCCGGGGCTGCTGCACAGGGCCAACGGCGGGTATCTCATCGTCCAGGCCCATGACGTGCTTTCGAACTATCACGCCTGGGAGACGATACGCCGCGTGCTTCTCACCGGCGAGATCACCACGGAGCCCATGCGCGAGTTCACCACGGGCGTGGCCGTCTCCGGCGTCAAGCCCCAGCCCGTGAAGATGGACGTGAAGATCATCATGATCGGCACGGGATACTTTTACGACCTGCTCTACGAGTTCGACGACGATTTTGAGAAGCTGTTCAAGATCCGGGCGGACTTCGACTACGAGATGAAAAACAGCGGCGACAACGTCTACAGGCTCTGCCGCTTCGTGAAGAATTTCGTCGTCAGAGAGCGCGCCCCGGAATTCGACGCGGCGGCCCTCGTGCGGATCATCGAGCTGTCGGAGCGCCTCGCCGAGCGAAAAGACAGGCTGAGCTCCAAATTCAACAGGATCTCCGAAATCCTGAAGGAGGCGTCCGTCTGGGCGCAGATGGACGGGGCCGGGGTCGTCTCCGAGCCGCACGTCATGAAGGCGATCTCCCAGAGGGAATACCGCCTGAACATGTACGAGGAGAAGCTCTCCGAGATGATCGAGGAAGGGCTTATCATGATAGACACCTCCGGCCAAAAGGTCGGGCAGATCAACGGCCTGGCGGTCATAGACATGGACGACTTCGTCTTCGCCAAGCCGAGCCGCATCACCGCCACGACCTACGTCGGCAAGGCCGGGATCATCAACATCGAAAAAGAGGCCGAAATGTCCGGCAGCATCCACGACAAGGGCGTCCAGGTCCTGACCGGCTACCTGGGCCAGACCTACGCCCAGGACTTCCCGCTTTCCATGTCCTGCCGGATATGCTTCGAGCAGAACTACTCCGGCATCGACGGCGACAGCGCCTCCAGCGCGGAGCTCTACGCCGTGCTCTCGAGCCTGGCCCAGCTTCCGATAAACCAGGAGATCGCCGTGACCGGCAGCATCAACCAGCGCGGGGAGATACAGCCGATAGGCGGGGTTTCCTACAAGATAGAGGGCTTTTTTGACCTGTGCAAAAAGCGCGGGCTGTCCGGCGGCCAGGGCGTGATAATCCCAAGCCGCAACGAGCGCGACCTTGTCCTTCGCGACGAGGTCGTGGACGCCGTCCGGGACGGGCTGTTTCATATATATTCGATCGAGCGCGTGGACGAGGGTATCGAGCTTCTGACCGGCGTCCCCGCGGGCGAGAGAAGCGACAAGGGAAGGTACCCCGTCGATTCGGTGCACGGAAAGGTCATGCGGAGGCTGAAGGAGTTTTACAACAAGTCGCTGGACGACTGATGCGAATCTCGGATTTATACTTCACAGGCGGAGCCGAAACGCCGAACGCTTCAACGCCGTTCCCGGCGACAGACTGTGAAGCTAGCGGAAGAAGGAAAAAGCGGGTCGAAAAGGGCCCGCTTTTGCTGTATAATAGGGTTATGAGAAGCCTAATGGCTTTATAAAGGTTACCCGAAATCGTTTACAAAACCCCCGTCATTTCTTTTTCGCCGTTTCGATGAACCCCGCCAGGACGTCCTCCATATTCGGCCGGCCGATCTCCTGGAGGTTATACTCCACGCGGGCGTACGGTTTGCTGATCTTTATGACGCGTCCGAGGTCGATGGGCGTGGCGACGACCACGGAGTCGCAGTCGGTATTGTCTATCGTGGCGGACAGGTCGCTCATCTGCTGGGCCCCGTAGCCCATCGCCGGCAGCAGGGCGCCTATGTTCGGATAGATGCGGTAGGTCTCCGCCAGCCTGCCGACGGCGAACCGCCGCGGGTCGATGATCTCGGCGGCGCCGAAACGGCGGGCCGCGACGACGCCCGCGCCGATCTTCATCTCGCCGTGGGTGAGGGTCGGGCCGTCCTCTATGGCCAGCACGCGCTTGCCGCGTATGACTTCCGGCTTATCCACGCTGATGGTGGATACGGCGTCCACCACCGTTGCCTTCGGGTTCACGCGCCGGATGTTGTTGCGCACAGTCTGTATGTTCTCGAAATCCGCGCTGTCGATCTTGTTGATGACCACGGCGTCCGCCAGGCGCAGCGTCGTCTCGCCGGGGTAATAGGAGAGCTCGTGCCCGGGGCGGAGCGGGTCGACGACGGTTATCATGAGGTCGGGCCGGTAGAACGGGAAGTCGTTGTTCCCGCCGTCCCAGAGGATCACGTCGCAGCCGGAGGGGTCGTTCTCCGCCGCGCGTAGGATCGCCTCGTAGTCCACGCCCGCGTAGATGACGTTCCCGCGGGCTATGTGGGGCTCGTATTCCTCCATCTCCTCGATGGTGCATTTGTTCGCGGCCAGGTCTTCGATAGCCGCGAAGCGCTGCACCTTCTGGGCGACGAGGTCGCCGTAGGGCATCGGGTGGCGCACGGCGATGACTTTCAGGCCGCGGGCCATCAGAAGCTCCGTGACGCGGCGCGAGGTCTGGCTCTTGCCGCAGCCCGTGCGCACCGCGCCGACAGCGACGACCGGCTTCGTGCTCTTAAGCATGGTGCCCTTGCAGCCGAACAGCGTGAAATCCGCGCCGGCGGCGGTCACCCGGGAGCCTATGCTCATAACCGTGGAGTACGGGACGTCGCTGTACGCGAAAACGCATTCGTCGGCGTCCAACTCCTTGATCAGGCGCTCCAGATCGTCCTGAGGGTATATCGGGATACCGTCGGGGTACAACTCGCCGGCGAGCTCGGCCGGATATTTGCGGCCGGCTATGTCCGGAATCTGCGCGGCGGTGAAGGCCGCCACTTTGTAGGCGGGATTGTTCCGGAAAACGGTGTTGAAGTTGTGGAAATCCCGTCCGGCCGCGCCAATGATAATTACTTTCCGCGCGTTCATGCGCATCTTCCCTTCTATAATGGAATGTCTTTTCCAAGGTTGAATTGATAATTTTTTGACATTCAGCCCGTCGAATATCATAATGGAAAAGGTAAAAAATTGCAAGAGAATTTCAAACGAAACGACAATATACCGCTTAACCACATAAATCTACAACGGAAATGTCGAAACAACCCAGTGTCTGCAAGGTTTTTTCTAGGCTCCAGGCTCTAGTTTCTGCAGTTATCCAGTATACCGAGGTGTTTCGCATGAAATGGGGCATTCTGGGCGTCAACTGGATCGCCGACTATCTCGCGGCCTCCGTTAAAAAGACGCCGGGCGCGGAGATCGCCGCGGCGGCGTCCCGGACGAAGGCCAAAACAGACGCCTTCGCCGCGCGGCACGGCGCCGCGGGGCGCTGGTCCTCCTGCGAGGAGCTGGCGCGGGACCCTAACGTGGAGGCGGTGTACATAGCCACCCCCCACAGTTTTCACTTCGAGCACTCCATGATCTGCATGGAGCGCGGCAAGCACGTCCTTTGCGAGAAGCCGTTCGCCGTTTCCAGGGCGGAGGGGGAGGCAATGTTCCGCGAGGCGGACAGGCGCGGCGTGTTCATCATGGAGGCCATGTGGACGCGGTTCCTGCCGTCGGCGGCGAAGATGCGCGAGGTCATAGCCGCCGGAAAGATCGGGGAGGTCAGGTATCTCGAACTCTTCGCCGGAGGCGATATAGGGCCGCAGGACCCCGCCGGGAGGATGCTAAACCCGGCGTTGGCGGGCGGCGCCGTGCTGGACGTCGGGGTGTACGCGCTGACTGTGGGGCAGATACTCACGGGCGCGCACGAGAGCCTGCGCGCCCAGGTGATCCGCGGGGCCACGGGCGTGGACACCCGCTCGGCCGTCTGCGTAAAATACTCATCCGGCGCGCTGGCGTCCGTCGCCGCGTCCATCGACACGAACGTCGGATACGGGCGGCGCAACGCCGTCTACGGCTCCGAGGGCGTCCTCCGCTTTGAGTGCATCTGGTCGCCGGCGGAGTTCACGGTGGAAAAATACGGCCGGCCGGAAGACGCGGACAGGTACGGGTACGAGGCAGACGCGCGGGCTTACGGGTACGAGATCGAGGCGTTCGAGGACTGCGTCAAAAAAGGGCTCCGCGAGCCGGAGAGGGGAAAGCGGGCGGACACGCTGGAGATTCTGGGGATGACGGACGAAATACTGGGGCGGTGAGGAACTGTCAATAACAAAGATTGGCGGCGCGGATTTTACGGATAAAAACGGATTATTCGGATGAATGTTAATAAAACACCCAAACAGGCGGACAATGTTGTAGGGAGCGCCGACCCGGCGCTCCGAGGCCGCGCGATCACACAGGGAATAATTATCGTCACCGGTATCGGCGGGAGCAGAGCCCCCGCCAATGACCGGGATCCTTCGCTTCGCTCAGGATGACAGTTTATAAAGTTACAATGAGCACAATGGAGGCGGACAATGGCAAACAAATTATTATCGATAGCGCTGCTTGCGTGCTTATTTGTGACCTCATCGTGCGCCGTAGCCGCAACGCCCTCCGTCTCTGCCGCCGGGCCGGCGCGGAGCCCGCGGCCGGCGGCCGCGCCCCAAACCGCCGCGCCGCCTGCAAGCCAACGCATTGTATCCGCGAAGCCGGGAAATACGCCGTCCGTGAATCCGGAAACCCCGCCGTTTGCGGAACAAAGCGGTTTTCCGTACAAAAAACCCGAAGCCGCGCCTGCCCCGGCCGCTGACTTCACGCCTGCCTATGCCGCCAACTTCGCGCCAACCCCTTCCGCGAACTCCGCGCCGTCCTCCGCCGCGGGCCCCGCGCCGCCGAAGTTTTCCTCCGCCGCGGAGGCTCTGTCCGCGATGTCCCTGGACGACAAAATCGCCCAGCTTTTTTTCCTGGACTTCCGCAAGGACGCGGACGGCGCGGATATCACCGAAATAAACGGCGAAATACGCGGCGTTTTGGAGCGGTATTCCGTCGGGGGCGTCATACTCTTTTCCGAGAACATAAAAACCGAGGAGCAGACCAAAAATTTCATCGGCGGCCTGCAATCGCTGGCCAGGATCCCGCTGTTCGTCGGCGTGGACGAGGAGGGCGGCCGCATCCTCAGGACGCGCTCCCTCGACGTCCCGCGCATAGGCGCGCCGCTGAAAATCGGAGCGTCCGGCGACCGGCGGGCCGCGTACGACGCGGCGGCGGCCATCGCCGGCTACCACGCCCCTCTGGGCGTGAACCTGGATTTCGCGCCGGTCGCCGACGTGTTCACCAACCCGGAAAACACCGTGATCGGAGACCGGGCGTTTTCCCGGGACGCCGAAACCGCGGCCGGGTTTGTGGCCGAATTCGTAAGGGGCCTGCGCGGCGGCGGTCCGCGTGTCTTATACGAATCTCGATTAAAATCTTCACAGTCTGTCGCCGAGAACGCCGCTGAAGCGTTCGGCGTTTCGGCTCCGCCTGTGAAGTTTTGATCTAAGATTCGTATTAAGCATTTTCCGGGCCACGGCGACACCCGCGAGGACTCCCACTACGGCGTCGCGACGACGGCCCGCACTTTGGACGAGCTGTCCTCGCGCGAGTTTATCCCCTTCGAGCGGGGCGTCGAGGCCGGCGCGGACTTCGTGATGACGGGGTACGTCAGCGCGCCGGAGGTCACCGGCAACGGCGAGCCGGCGGTGTTTTCCGGGCCGCTGACGTCGCTCCTGCGCGGCGTTTTGGGCTTCGACGGGGTCATCATCACCGATTCCCTGCGGATGGGCGCGGCCAATAACGCCGCCGGCGCGGGGAACGCCGCGGCAACGGCTTTTGCCGCCGGGGCCGACATGCTGCTGATGCCGGAGGACTTCGGGAAGGCGTTCGCGGCGGTGAAAGACGCCGTCCTGTCGGGGGCGGTCCCGGCCGGGCGGCTGGACGAGTCCGTTACGCGGATACTTTTGGCAAAAGAGGCGAGAGGCCTCATAATATGGAAATAATCCTCTCTGTACAGTCCCCGTCCGCTGATGTATACTGTTGTAATAAAGAGAACAGCCCGCGGGGGGATCACATTTTGAGGACTTACAAAAAAGCGCAGATGGATGTGCTTAAAAAGGACAGGACGGTTTGCAACATATGCGGCTCGGAGATCGGCGGGCACGAGTATCTCGACCTGTCCCTGCGCATCGAAAAGACCTGGGGCTACGGGACGCCCTGGGACGGCGAGCGCCACGCGATCGACATATGCGCGGAGTGTTACCGGAAAATGCTCGAAAGCATGGCGGTCAAGCCTTTTGAGGAGGAAACGGATATTTTGGGGGACTTCCCGCTCCGGCGTTAGCGCAATGTTGTCGTTTCGTTTGAAATTGAGCTTCAAACTTCGCGCGATAGAACATTGGTCGTTTCGCGCTCGTTTTCAACTCATTTCAAATCGAAACGACCTAGTCGTTCACCCCAAAAGTATCTGCTTATTGTCATTCTGAGGCGAAGCCGAAGAATCTTAAGATCCTTCGCTACGCTCAGGATGACAAACATCCCATCTGTTTTGATATGCTGCACTAGTCGTTT
>WQUN01000178.1 GCA_009782085.1 Bacillota bacterium | reverse complement strand
GGGTTGGATGATGCGAACGCGGGCGTTCCCGCTCCTGTCCATGTATAAGGAATCTTTTGAAGCTTCGCGATCTTTGCGAGCATGGACTTTACGGGACAGGCGAAGACACCCGCCTCCCGTGCGACTGTGACAGTGTAAGTTATTGTCGCCCCGTCCCGCGCGGTCACCGTTATTTCGAAGATGTTGTCCCCGTCTGTCAAAGCCCTTTCGCCTGCGCCCGTAACTGTGGCGTCAGGGTTGTTGGCCTCTGCCTGTATGGCTACATATTCGACATCAGCCGCCACGTCAAGCGCATAGGCGGTCACCTCCGGTTAAAGTCCGGAACAATGGCGTATCCCTCGACGGAGAGACTGGAAAGCGTTATCGGGTAAGCAGGCGGTTCCGATATTTCATGTCCGAGGAACCGGCTTTCGATGATAGCGCTGAACGTGCCGGTGGTCGAGCCGTAGAGATTGATTCTCAGATACCTTCCCTCAGAGCCTTCCGCCAGTTTATAATCCTCATACGCGAATTCCACAAGACCTGCTGAAAGGGCATAATCCGGCGGGTAGCCCCCGTAGGCCAATTGCCAGGTCTGTCCATCGCCGGACACCTCAATATTGAACTTCGCTTTGCGGACGTTGTTTTTGTTCCACATTATTGAGGCGGCGTCAATCCCGACGGGTTTTCCGAAATCGTACACTATCCACTGCGGCGTTGTACAGTCGACAGACCATAATGTGTCAACGCTGCCGTCATAGGCGTAAGCGGTCGGCGCGTTGTCATAGGCTCCGCTGGCGAAACTGTTAACAATAGGCAGATACCGCGCCGGCGCCGGGGGTTTGTAGGCTCTGAACTCTATTATGGCGCTGAACGTCCCCACAGTGGTGCCGAACAGGTTGACGCGGATATAGCGTCCTTCTGTGCCGGCGGGAAAATCATAGTCCTCATACGCTAACTCGATAAGCCCCGCGGAGAGCGCGTAATCGGGCGGCGCGCCGCCATAAACCATGTTCCATGTCCGCCCGTCGTCCGAAACTTCGATATTGAACTTGGCTTTTCGGACATTGTTTTTATTCCACATGACGGATACGCCCTGTATGGGTTGAACATCCTTCAGGTCATATACGATCCATTGAGGCGTTGGGCAGTCCACGGACCAAAGCGTATCCGTGCTTCCGTCGTATGTGTTTAAGCCCGGAGCGTTATCATAAGCTCCGCTGACAGCGCTGTCAACAATGGTAATGTATTCCTTTGGGGCCGTTTCTCCCTCAACAAAAGCTCCCGGCGTCAAGGTGACAATCTTTCCGAACGGCTCCCAATCCATGCGCACGCCCAGATTCTCCGCGAGGAATCGCAGAGGAACGTACAGAACGCCGTCCTTTTCCGCCGGAGCGGCTGTCAGCGCTTTTATAACACCGTCAACGGAGGCTGTTTGCCGGCCGTCTTCGAATATTATGACCTTTCCGTCTTTGCCGGTTAAGGCAACGCCGTTGGAACTTACCGCGCACGTATATAGCAGTTTTCCACGCCCATAAGGCAAGTGATCTCATCCCATAAGCCCAGGTGAAACATATACCCGCCCGCGCGCACCGGCGCAATATCGCCGAAGATGTCAACTGCCTGCCCTATACGCCGGCTCGTTTCCGCCTCGTCGTGAGTTATGACCATATCCTTTATGTTTTCGATATCCGCGTCATTGTCAAGCACCGCGTTGTATTTATGAGAAACCACGTCGTTCTTCGCGTCGGACAGAAGAAGTTCTTCACGCCGGGAAAGCCCGTAACCGCTATCGTTTATCGCCATGGGGATCTTGAAGAAAGGGTCCAAAACCATATCCCCGGGGCAATTATTCCATTTATATAACTCCCTGCGTATTCTTTGCTCATACCCGCGCCAGAACGGGTCAGAAACCAGACAGTCCAAAACCCCTCCCTCATTGAGCTCATGATACGGAAACTGGTCTATGTTCACCATCGGACGCTCCATTTTCCCTCGGTTGAGACATTTCCAAAGCCGTATGTTCTCTCTGTTGCGCGGGCTTGCCGCCGCCTCGGCATACTGTTCGCCAACTTTCCGCAGAATCGATTTGTCATTGTCTGTTATCACGGCAACCTCCGGATTATCTTTTTTTATAAACGGCTGTATGAGCGATACTGCGTCGGCGTGCAGTCATATGCGTTGTGAAACAGCCGGTTAAAATAAGTGACATTGCTAAAACCGCTGCTTAGCGCGGCGGCGTTTATGCCGCTGCCCTCAAGCATCAGCCTGCGCGCGTGTTCCAGCCGGTATTGGTTTATGAGTTTTGTCGGAGTTATCCCGTAGTGCTTTCTCATTTCCCTGGTCAGATGTTCCTGGGAAACGCCGGACAATTCCACGAGTTTTTTGATCCCGCCGAGATAGCGTTCGTCCTTGCCTATGCTTTCGACCGCCTTGCTAAGCCACGGAGGGCAGAAATCCACCGGGCGGCTGCTGTGCGTCAGTATGATCGAAAAAAGGGACAGCACGATAGCACAATTCATGCCGTAGACTATCTGACTGTCCGTCATATCGATTTTTTTCATTTGATCTATCTGATGGAGAACAAAATCCATCTCCGCCATAGTCAAACTTAACACCGGATTGCGATAGTCAATCATGACCATACGGGGACAGAGTTCACGGATAAAGGGATCGCTGAAAGCGATATTCGTCATTCTCGCCCCGCGCTCCCCGCTTATAAAAGAATGTACATCGCCCGGGCGTATTAAATACATCATGTTTTTACGCATGGGCATACTCTTTCCGTTAATGCTGTGTGTCAATGATTCTTCGGTTATGAAAAAAATCTCGTAGAAATCATGTGAATGCTCTACATATTTCATGCCGCCGGTATAAACAGTTTCCAGTATACAAATCCCGCCGCTGTTTTTTGGAAGGTCAGAAAAATATAATTTTTTCATTCCAGACATCTTCCTTCCGTGAACCATTATCTTGTGTATATTATAGCAACGTCCCATTTTTATTCAAGGGGTTGTTATTAATTAATATCAATATATTATAAGTCATATGAATATGACGGGCGGATAAACGACTACGCCCGCAAAGGTGGCATCGTTCATAAGGAGATTCTTTGCCAGAGAACGCGCCGCCGGGATATGCTGACCGCGCTGTTTTATGGAACGCCGTTAAAAAAATTGAGAAAGCGAAGAACTCACAACTGGCGCGGGAGGTTGAAATTGCCCTGCCCCTTGAACTGACAAGGGAGCAGGGCATGATGGGCCTCGCAAAAGAATTAAGTTTCCAGCAACAGGGGCCGGACCCTCCGGCCGGACTGCGGGTTTATCCCGCTTGTCCGGGCCGCCGGGAGCCGGCCCTGTCTATTGGCAACCTCTATAAAACAGAGGCTGCCTATTGCCGTTTATTCGGGCTGCCCGCAGGCCGGCCCCGTAAATTACCGCGCAATGACAATCTGCTACGCCGTCACCGTGACGGCAAACACGGCCTTCGTCCCGTCCGGCGCGGTTATCGTGACGACCGCGACGCCGGCCTTCAACGGCGTCAGCGCGCCGGTCTGGGACACTCCGCAGACGGCCGGGTTCGACGATGTGAACGAGAGAGAGCCGCCGCCGTTCCATGTGAACGGGATTTGCAGCGGCTTGCCGATTTTGGCCGCCATCGACTTCACGGCGCAGACGAACTCGGCCTTTACAAGGCCGTTCAAGGCGTTTTGCAGGGCCGCGGCGGCCGCGGAAACGCCGCTCGCCGTCGCCATGCCGTTCGCCATGACGCTCTCGCCCGCCGCGATAGCCGCCGCCAGAGCCGCCGCCGTTTCAGGCGTGCAAAGCGCCTGATCGACCGCCTTTGCCCGGGCCAGAAGCTCCTCCAGCGCGGATTTGTCCGCCGCGCCCTGAGCGACTGTGACCGTGCATATCGGGGCGGCCAAATCGCCGCTGTTGTCCGCGCCCTCCGGCATCTCGCCCCAGGAGGCCGCGAACGTGTAATCCCCGGCCAAGGCCGCGTCATACGGCGCACCCGTGTTCTCCCACGAGACGGGTACCATTACGGCCGTCCCGTCTGCCAGAGTCACGTTTATCGCCGCCGGAAGAGCGGCTATGACTTCCGCGGCGCTTTGATACTGCACGTTCTCGTTGGCCGCGTCGCCGGTCTGCGTCAGAACGACCGGCTTGTAACTTGCCAGCGGGCTCGTCGCCGGGGCTTCGCCGCCCCAGGACACGCGGCTGAAGGTGCCCGTCGCCGGGTAATACGTGGTCTGATAGGCGAAGCCGTTCACGAACAGGCCCATGGTGAACGGTTCGGCAAACACGAACGTCCGGCTGTCCGCCGTCACCCAGCCGGTCACGGCGCTTGCGGAGGCCGCTTGGGCGTCAAAGGAATAATAGGAGCTGAGGACGTTCCCCGCCTTGACTATCTTCAGCCACACGGGCTTCTGGGCGGAAACGGCGGGGCTGTTGCCGAAATAGGACGCGTTTACGCCTCCCTTGGCAGCCCCCCATACCGTGTTGCCGCCCGACAGGAATATCCCGTACCATATGGAGTAGGCGCCGCTTTCGTTATAGCCCTTGTCGTCCTGGCGGAACATTATGCCGGCCTTGGAGTCGCCGGAGTTCTGCGCCAGGTCGTCCACGCGGGCGATGAGCGTCTGGTCGCCGGTCAGGCCGTCCTTGTAGCCGTAGGTGCAGTTGTCCGCGCCGTAGGTCATGCTTCCCCTGGAGGTGGATTTGAGGGAGTACGCCCCGTTCGCCTCCGTGAAGACAAACTCCGCGGCGCAGTCGCCCAGGTCCTTTATCTTGAACGGATACGACGGCCCGACGTACAAGGAGAAGACCGCCGACACCGTCACGTCCCCTTCAGGCATGAAGAAGCTGCCGGAATCCCCGGCTCTGTTCACCGTCACCGGCGCGGAGCCCGCCGTGACGCTGAAACTGTCCAGAACGTACCCCGGGTCCGGATAGGCCGTCAGCGTGACCTGCTCGCCGGCCTGGACGGTCGTTTTGTTCGCCAGCACCGCGCCGCCGGAGATGTTTCCGTCCACGGTTACGTTGTAAAACGTCGGCGCGACCGTGCCGGTGATCCAGTCGATGTTGGCGAATACGGCGGACACGCAGCCGTCGTAGCCGTTCCACTGCTTGGAGGAGCCGACCGCGAGGCCCATCGCGTAAGGTTCCGTTATGAAGCCCGCCAAAGTCCGCGTGGTCCCCGCCTGCGCCCAGTTCACGCCGTCGGCGGAGTAGTACGCGGAGTAGTCGTCGCCTGATTTGACGAGCTTGAGCCACTGTATCCTGCCGATCCCGCCGACGTCGGCCACGTCGGTCCTGTACCTGCCGCCCTTCGGCGCGTATTGGACGTGCAGGCTGCCGTTCACCAGGAATATGCCGAACCAGTCGGAGATGTAGTTCGTCGCCCCCGGCACGTCCTCGGCGGTCTGCCGGACCATCAGGCCCGCGAAGGCCTCTCCGGGGAGCGCCCCGGTGTAGCCGTCCATCAGCGCCTGGTCGAGTACCCGCACGTTCGCGACCAAAGTCATGTCTCCTGTCAGGTTGTCCCTGTAGACGAACCTCAGGTCGTCCGGGGCCATTCCCAGGCCGCTGTTCGAGCTGGAGGTCACGGTGACGGCGCTTTCGACGTCCGTCCTGCCGTACGAGCAAGTGCCTATGTCTATGGATTTGAGCGCGTCGGGGTCCACATAGCCGTTCTCGTAGAACACGGCCGTCACCGTCACGTCCCCGGCGGGCATGACGAAGCTGTACTCCGTGTCGGAGAGCTTGGTCAGCGTCACCGGCGCGCCGGTCCCGGAACCGTATCTGGCGTTCAGCGAAGCGAGATAGCAGCCGGAGTCGGGAGTCGCCGTAAGCGTGACCGTCAAGCCTTCCCTGACCGGGCTTTGCCTGTCCGCCGTCACCGTTCCGTATTCGCTTTGGGCGACGGTCAGGTTATAGCTGTTTGGCACGGTGGGGCTGCCCAGGCTCACGTTTGTAAACGTGGCGTCCGAATTCAGCGGGCCGCCGTAGAACTGCCCGCAGACGGCCAGGCCGGCCGTGTACGAGCTCGGCGCGAACGGGAGCGCCCTCGTGTCCGCCTGTGTCCAGGAAGCGCCGTCGGCCGAAATGTAGGCCGTGACCGTCGCGCCGGAGACGACCAGCTTGAGCCATCTGGGCGTCACCGGGTTGTTGCCCTGGGGGTAATACGGGTATGTGGCGCCCTGCCCGGCGGTGGCTCTGGTCTGCACGACCACCTGATTGACGGGCGCGTTGACAGGGTCCCACGCGCCGCCCTTTATCAGGAGCGCGTAATACGGGACCTGGCCGCCCAGGTTCGGGCGGAGCATGATCCCGGCCTCGCCGTTGTTCCCCTGAAGCGCCCAGTCGGTAATCCTGGCCGTGATCACCTGATCCCCGTCGAGGGCGTCCTGATAGACGTAGACAAACTCGTCCTGATTCCCGGCCCAGGGGTACAGGCTTCCCTGCCCGGGGACCATGTGGACGCCGACCGTCCCGTCGTCGGTCATCGTCACGTCGTATGCGACGGGGCTGCCGACGGCGTCGATCTTGTACGGATAAATGTTTATCGTCACGTCGAAGGACACGTCCGCGCCTTCGGCGTCTGTCACGAAAATCGCGCCCGTGTACCTGCCGACTGCCAAAGCCGTGGCGGGTTTGACGGTAAAGGTAGTGGACTCGCGGTCCTCCAGAACCGACGAGGCGGGCTGCGAAACGACGAAGTCCGCGCCGCCGGAAGAAACGGCGAGCCCGGTGATCCTGCCGGTCCCGGTGTTGGTGACCGTTACCGTCTCCGCCGCGGGGGTGTAGTTGAAGCCCACGGATTTGAGCGCGAAGCTCCCGCCGTCCCCGATGTCCGTCCCGTTGGCCGAAACGCCGATAGCCGGGGCGGAGGCCGTCACCTCGAAGCTGACGTCAAAGCCGAGTTCCACGCCGTCCGCCGTGACCGTTACAGCCGCCCGGTACGTGCCCACGCCCAGGTCGATTGCCGGCGTGACCGTAAACGCGCCCGAACCGCCCGCCGGAATTTCTGCGTCCGGCTGCGTGACGACGAACGCGCCCGCGTCCGCGCCCCCGGCGCTCGCCGAAAGGCCCGTCAGCGCGCCGGTGCCGGTGTTGGCCACGGTCACCGTCAGCGTGTCGGCGACGGAGTACCCGGCCCCCCTGGCGGGGAACGCGTAACTCCCGCCGGAGATGTTCGTCAGGCCGTTGTAAAGCTCCGCGGAGGTCACGTTGGCGTACACGCGGAAGACCACGCCGAGCGTCTTTGTGACCGGGCCGTCGGGGCCGTTGCCGGCGACGGACACGGTGTCGCGGTATTCGCCTATCCCGAGCCCCGCCTTCGGCGCGACCCTGAACGAGGTCGCCGCGTCCTTGGCGAGCGTTCCGGCGGTGTTTTGGGTTATCTCAAAGTCCGAGCCGTCGGCCAGAGAGGCGGACAAACTCGTCAAATCCGCGAATCCGGTGTTCCTGACGTCCACCGAGACCGGAGCGGCGCTCTGATAGTTCTCGGCGGCCTCGAAGGCGTATTCCCCGCTGCGGCTGAGCGACAGGGAAGAATCCCTCGCCCCGTCCGCGTAAGTCCCCAGCAAAGGCAGAAGCCCGGCGGCCTCGCGCGCCACGTTGCTGATGACGAACTCGTTGTCCACGTTCCAGGCGTCCTGATAGAGCCACATCGCGGCGTAATTCACGTAATCCACGCTGAGGTTGGACCCGCTCTTGTTCGCCTCGGGGTAGAAGCCCAGTTTTTCCTTATCGCGGTTCCACTGGGTCGCGAAAGCCCCTCCCCACTGGCTCTTGAACCTGAAATTCTGCAGGTCGGCGGCGGGAAGGCCCGGCGCCACGTCGGCCCAGCCCTGCGTCCCGCCGGATTTGATATACTGCTGCACCTGGCCGTAGGAAATCTCGTGCACCAGCCAGTGCGGCCGCGTGACCGGGTCGCCGAGGTTTGAGATGAACGAGCGGCTGGTCGGGTTCGTGCCTATCAGGTAGTTCCACGTGTTTTCGAGGGTGTCCAGGTATTTTTTGTCCCCGGTGACGCCGTAGGCCAGCATCAGCGGATAGCCGACGTCGCTGCCCGTGAAGTGCCACCCCACGTATATCCCCGCGTACTCGTCCCAGACCGGCACCCCGAAGCTCATGTCCCAGCGGCCCGCGTACATCGAATCGGCCCAGGAGACGATGTTCGCGGAAGCCTCGGCCTTTTTGGCGGGGTCTAGCTTCGGATCATCGCAGGAATACAGCGCCAGAAACGCGTTAAGCCAGGACGGGTCGAGGGCGAAGCCCCAGTGCTTGACGTTGGCCAGCGGTATCGTCGGCCATTCCGCGTTTATCCAGTCGGAGTATTTCGAGTCGCCGGTCGCCTGGAGCAGCTGCGCGGCGGCGATAAGGAGCTCGTCGCTCCAGATGTGCTTGACGCCGTTTCCGACCAGGTCGTCGCTAACGTTGTCGGAACCGCTGCCGGCCCTCCAGAAGGACGGGTCGTTGTTATGCGCGTCAAAGGCGTTGAAAGCCTTCTTGGCCGCCGTCAGGTAGTCGGCGCATCTCTGCGGGAAATACTCCCGCATGATCGGGGTGTTGTACGCCATGGCCAGCGCGCCGGCGGCGTAGAGCGTCTGCGAACGCAAAACGCCGTGTTCCTGCTCGCCTGAGCCGTCGTTTTCCCTCTTGTTGAAGAAGACCCTGCCGGTCTGGCCGGTCAGCGGGTCGAGCATCTCGTAGCCGCCGTTCGAGGGCCTGAGATATTCGGGCAGAGCGCCGTCCTTGCTGGTGTTCATGACGGCTTTGTAGAGGAAGTCCATCTCATAGACTATCTCGTTCAGATAATCCGGAATGCCGTCGCCGGATTCCGGGAGGTTCAGGTCGTCGCCGAAGCCCTTGACCTGGTTCGGGAACAGCAGCGCCCCCGCCAGCATCGAGGCGGAGACCGTCGCGGAGTTGTAGGGGTATTTGCCCCTGTCGCCCGCGTCCATGTGCCCGCCGGTTAGGTCGACGCGCACGCCGGAGTTCTGGTCTATCGCGTCGTCCAGGTGCGCGTCCGGCCTGTTCCAGTGGGTGATGTCCGGGTTGGCGAGGCCGGTCAGCGAGGGAGCGAGCGGCGTGAAGTTGACGCCGAGGTTCGGCACAGGGCCGTCGCCCTTGGTTCCGTTCGAGCCGGCGGCGCCGTCGCGCTGCATCAGCATCCCGCGGAAAACGGTGTACCCGATGCTGTCGCGGAAGCTCTGGTCGCCGATCTTGAAGCTGTAGGACACGCCGACCCCCGGGATGTAGAGGTGATAGGAGCCCGGGACAGTGTAGGACGTGAAGTCGAGGGTGTAGTTGTCGGCCTTGCCCCAGCGGTCCGTGACCCCGCGCGCCGCGAGGACGACGTCGCCCTCAAATACGGACTGTCCGGCGGCTTCGTCGATCAGGTAGAAATTTTTATAGGCGTCGAAATTGACGGAACCGTGCCCTTTGCCGGGGGCGTCCGCCGTGTCGCCCGTCCACCAGGAGAGATACGCGACCTTCGCGCCTTCTTCCAGGTAACTCTCCTGATTCACGTGGAAGGCGGCGTTTTTCCGCGACATGTCAAAACTGGCGGTATACGACGTTCCGACTCCCACGTCCGGCGAGACGGCGACGTTGTATACGCCGCCTTCCTTAAGGCTCAGACCGTCCGGCATCTGCAAACAGATGCGGTATGTAGTCTCGAATGTCATCAGGTCTTTCTGGCCCCAGTCCAGGTTCGTATAGGTCGGGTTGTACGGGGCTTCCTCCGAGGCCCATCTGTAGTTGACGGCCTTTGGCGTTACCGGCGCGCGGAAGTCGCCGTCAAACACGCTGGTGACGACGTAGTTCTCCGGGTTCATGACCGCGCTTTGATTGAACCCGTCCTCCGACGGCAGACAGAGCTCAATCCACTCCGAGCTTATCACGTTCGCCGCGGACGCCGGGGACACCGCGGCGATCGGGGCGTGCTCCCGGAGCCCGCCGGACGTCCGGGCCGAGGCCGCCAGCGGGCCGAGGCCGACGTTCAGCCCGAACGCCAGGCAGGCGGCCAGCGCCATCGACGTTACGCGCCTGGCAGCGCCCGCGTTGGTGCGCTTTGCTTTTGCTCTCATTTCGTTCCTCCTTGTATATGTATTCTCTTAACCGACGCTCCGTTGTTCCACCTGACCTCCGCCTCGGCCGGGATGTTCGACCGGATTGTCACCTTCGGCTCCTCCGCCTCCGAAAGCCGCTCCCCGCATGACAGATCCATAACGCCGTTTATACCGAAGGGGTAGTTATTGACCCCGTGCGCCTCCAGCCGCCTTACGTCCCACACGAGCCTCGATTTTTGCGCCTCCGGCCGAAGGCCGAAGACATACTCGAAGAGCACGGAAATCGGCGACACTCCCCCGGCCCCGACAAAGTCCCGCAAAGCCGGTTTCCCCGGCGCGGGATATTCCGGCGAGTAGTTCTCCCAGATCGTACCGGTCTGCCCGAAGACCTTGACCACGTTGTCCAGGTGGTTGACGGCTATATCGTACGCCAGGGCGTCATAACCCGTCCTGGTCAGCCCGCGCATCAGCATGTAGTTCGTGAACACCCACACGCCGCCCCTCCAGTAGTTGCCCTCCGGGCTGTAAAACGGGGAGTCCGCCGGCATGGACGGAACCCTGTGCGGCCGGTTGTAGCTCTTCTTGTCCTCCAGGTGCGCCACAAATGCCGGAAGCCGCTCCGGCGGGACCGCTCCCGCGAGCAGCGCCCAGTAGACCCCGAGGGTCTTTATGCCGGACAAACTCCCGTCTTCGTATCTGTCGAAATAGCAGTTTTCCTTGGCGTCCCAGAGCTTTTCGTTGACGAAACGGGCAAGCGATTCGGCTTCTTCCCCGAAAGCGGCCGCCTCGTCCCCGCGGCCGAGGATTTCGGCGATCTCCGTGAGCGTCCTTGCCGAGAAGATCATCTGGAAACAGGAGTCGGCCCAGGACATATGCCCGTGGTAGAACTCCATGTGGCTTCCCGGCCTGAGGCGGGGCTGGTTATCCATGCCCGTGCCCCAGCCGGAGCTCCAGTAGGCGCCGTCAGGCCACGTCCGCCAGGCTTTCAGCCATTGGTGGTACGCGGCGAGCACGGGGAAAACGCGCCCGAGCCTTTCCGTGTCCGACACGGTCAGGAAATACTCCCATTCCGACCAGGGCATCGTATTCGGGCCGGTGCTCGAAGGGTCGTAGCGGTGAAACCTGTCCGTCCCGTCCTCCTCCGCTATCTCGCGGCAGATGAAGCCGTCGGGGTGCTGCTTGGCGTAGAGGTTGTCCAGGGTTTTCTGGAAATTGAACGCCCGCCGCCCGTATTTGCCGTACATCAGCGCGATCACGGAGTCCCACATGAACAGGCAGTCGTTGAAGCATGTGCGGAGGTAGTTCGAGACGAAGCCGTTTTCCACCGTGGGCCTGCCGATGCTCCGAAATGCCAGCTCCCAGGCCTTCCAATAGCACGCGACAACGTCGTCGCGGCCCGTCCAGAAGGGCTGGGGGAGAAGGTTTTTTATGTCTGCGAACACGGGAGGCTCCGCTTTTTCAGGCTGCATTGTCAGGAAAGTGTTCCCGGAGACGGCGCCGTTTTCGACGTATCTGTTGTAAAAACTCATAGATTACCCCTTTCGTTCGCAATGCTAAATCCCAGTATACCTAAAACTCCACCGCCATTTCCGCGGAATCCAGGATCTCTTTGATCCTTTTCAGCCGGAACGCCTCAGCCGGAACTTCCCCGGGCAGCCAGCGCATGTCGGCGTTGAACCCGCCGAAGTAAAGGTTCCTGAATATCCCCTGCAGTTCCGGGAGCTCGAAGAGCCGCGCGGTTTTGACCTCGCCGCCGACCTCGACATGTATGTCCTCCGCGGGGTTTACCCTCAGGCAAATCTCCTTCCCGAACGGGAGCCTGTCCCCGCCGCCGGCGCGATAAAAGCCGTTCGCCGGGCGTCCGTCCTTGGTCACGCTGATGTTCACGTTCGCCGTATAGCCGCGGTTCGCGAACGGCCCGTTCCGGATATAGACCGGGTTAGTCATCGCCACGTTCCCGGCGAAATCGAAGCACTTCGCGATAACGAAACCCTCCTCCGGGAAACGGACGGCCTCCTCAACGGAGAAGCGGTTCTCCCGGACACGGTATTCCCTGTGGATTTCGCCGTTCATGATGATCTGCACTTTGGAAATCGGGGCCTGGCAGCACGCGTAGGCAGAAATCCCAAGCAAAACGGGTTCCCCCCGCGCGAACGGCAGGACGTCCCCCGGCTGCCCGCCGTTTGCCGTCAATGTCAGCAGAGGCCCCGAGGAAACCATGTTCCTGCCGGCCTTGACCGCCCTGCACAGGGCGCCGATATCGAAAGCCTCCGCTTTTGTATAGGTCTTGTGCTCCAGATGGCCGGGTACAGTGTCGAAGGCGGCGTCCGTCTCCGCCGTTCCCGGAAGGAAATATCCGTTTCGCAGGGCGTCGAACCACAGCTCCTGGTAGTATTTCTTGTCGTTTTGATAGCCCATGACGACCATGGCGTCCACCGACCCCGCCAAAAGCTCGAACCCCAGCGTGGCCGCGATGTTGGTGATAAACTCGCCGTTGTCGTGCCACCACCAGCTAGTGGGATGGGCAAAGACGGCGACGGAGTTTTCGCCCTTTTCCCGCCGGAGCGCCTCGTGGATATAGTCGATCTCGTAGGGGGGCTCGTCCCCCTGCTTGTCGAACAGCCAGGGGTCGAAGGCGTGGTCGAAATACCGGGAAAACGGCGGGCGCTGCTCGAAGTTCATCAGGAAAACGTGGCCGTACCGGCATTTGATCATCTCGTTGCCTATGTCGGGCACGAAGCCGCCGCCGCCCGCCCGCCGAAGCTCGGCCGCAAACCGCTCCCGGTAAGGCTCCGGCCGGGTGAAGTTTCGGTTTATATACTCCATATGGCTTTCGTTGTCGTAGGGCGAGCCCGCGAAGAAGAAATCGAAGCCCTCGCTCCGCATGACCGTGGAGGCCGTCAGCAAATCGCCCGTTTTGAGCGTATCGTCGCGGGAGACGTGGGAATGCGCGTCAAAGGAGTACAGCCCCAGGCTTCGGGGGTCGATTATCTCCTTCAGGACGATCTCCAGCTCCCGGGGCCCGGCGCCGCCGTCCCCGGCGATCTCGACCCGCCCGGAGTACGGCTCGTACAGCTTACCCCTGGCGGCTTCGACGAGATAGAGGCCCTTTTCGAGGGAGAAAACATGCTCCCCGCCGCAGCGGACCTCGTCGGTTAGCCGCTCCGTGCCCGAATTAAGGGAGCGCAGCACGATTTTGCAATAAAGATTGTTTCCGTCGGTATCCCTGACGTTGACTCGAAGTTTCGGCAGTATGCACATCTCCTTATCCTTGTTTTTATATGCTAAAACCCCCGCGCCGCCGGGATGATCAGCTGCGGGTAATAGACCCCGTTCTTCCCGGCGAAGCCGAACCTGGCCACGCCGGTGTGCTCGAAACTGAACCCGGAGACCGGGAACAGCCTCACGCCGAGCAAAAACCCCGTCAGCACGCCGAGGGAACCGCCGTGGGCGAAAATGACCACCGACAGGTCCTTGGCGTCCTCGTCGGGCACAAACCCGCCGTACCGGGGATGAATTCCGATCCTGTCCATCTCCGCCAGAAACGGCGGGATGACCCGGGCGTACATGTCCAGGAGGCCCTCGCCTATCTCCGACGCCCAGGACTGTTCCGCGTAGGTGTCCCCCTGGGAGCGCATGAGTTCCTCCCACTCGTCGTCCGGGAGCTTCCGATATTCCTCCTTCGGCATCCACTCGTGGATAAACGGCATAATTCTAATGTCCAGGCCCCTTCCGGCCAGGACGATCTCCGCCGTCTGCAGGGCCCGCCCGAAGGGGGAGGAATAGGCGATGTCATATCTCTCGCCTTTCAGGGCCTCGGCCGCGGCCTGGGCTTCGGCCACGCCGATATTCGTCAGGCAGCCCGAAACCGGGCTGCCTGGACAGATAAACGGGTCTCCGGCCATTTCGCCGTGCCTTATCAACGTTATTTTCATGTTATTTGATCCTGGACTGGTAGACGGTGTTGGCGTAGTTCTCATAAGCGGCGAGCCCGGCTGTCTCCAGGTCGGAGACGTACTGCTGGAAGTCCGCCTCGCAGGCGGCCTCGCTGTCGGCCATGACGCTGACGTAGAGCTGGTTGTTGAACATCTCGTCCATCTTGGTCACCAGCATTCCGATGTCCTCGGGAGCGCCGGCGAACAGGCCGCCCGTGGGATAGGCGTCGTACCAGTACGGCCCCAGGTTGGCGTCTCTTATCGCGGCCTTGGCGTCGCCCATGACGACCGGGTCGTCTTTAAGTATCCAGTAGGTCCCCCAGGGGCTCCTGCCAATGTCGGTGGACACTATGTAGTTGTACATGCGCAGGCCCGTCTCGGCGGCGAACTTCTCGTCCGACTCCCCGGCCAGCCATCTGTCGATAAACGCCTGTTTCATGACCGGCTTGTTGTTGACCATGTCCCACATGATGCCTTCCACGCCGTTCTGGACCATGAAGTTGCCCTCCGGCGTGGCCAGGTAGTTGCACAGCTGCATGACCGCCTCCGGATTCTTGCAGGCCGTGGTGACCACCACGGAGGCGTTGCCGCGCCTGTTGATCGGCACCAGCTTGGGTTTTTGCTGCTGGCTGGCCGTTGCCGCGAAGGCGTAGGGCACAAACGTCATCTTGTCGCCGTCGGGGATCCCGGCGGCCACGTAGTCGTTCTGCGTCGTCCACGTCATCCACCAGCCGCCGAAGTACGACAGCGTCCTGGCGGTCGCGACCTTGTTCGTCGTCCAGGTCGCCCTGTCGGAGGTGAACGCCTCGGGGTCCAGCAGCCCCTCCCGGTAGCATTTGTTGTAGAATTTAATGACGTCGAGCGCCTGCGGCGATCTGACCCAGTATTGGATCTGGCCGTTGTTCACGTACCAGATGTCGTTTTCCATCCCGGCGGCCTCGAGCAAGGTCTGTATGCCGTTCTGCCAGGTCTGGACGTAGCCGCCCAGCGGCCATACGGAGTCCCCTTTGTAGTTGGTCGGGTATTTCTGCGAGAACTGGACCAAAATGTTGTAAATGTCGTCCAGGGTTTTGATCGGGGGAGAGCCTATGCCCTCATAGGCGTCCTCCCGGACGATAAAACCGCTGCCGAACCCCGGGGGGGTGCTCCCGGCGGGGATGTCGCCGTAGCCTCTGGCCAGGCTGTAGATATGCCCGTCGGAGGATCTGGTCATGTCGAGTATGGAGCCCATCGACTTCAGATAGTCGGCGCCGTACTGGTTTATCAGGTCGTCCAGCGGGATGGCTATGCCCTCGCTGATCATGGTGTTGAGGTTCACGTCGTTGGGGCCGAGCACGACTTCCGGATAATCCCCGCTGGCAAGGAGGAGGCTCAGTTTGTCGTTGCCGTCGCCTGTCGGGAAGTCCCATTTGACCTGGATGTTCGTGTCCGCGAGTATCTTCTGCGCGACCGGGTTGTTGGTCCAGACCGGGTCGCTCTGGTCAAAGCCGTCGATGACGCCGCCTACGTTGAAGAAGCTGATGACGATCGGCGCGGCCGGGGCCGGCGCTTCCGTCGGGGCCTCGGTGGGCGTTTCGGTCTGGACGGGGGCCTCGGTCTTCGGGGCCTCGGTGGCGGGGGCCTCGGTAGCGGGGGCCTGCGTGGCGGGCGGCTGGGTCGCGGCCGGCCCTTTTGCGCCGCATCCGTACAGGACGCCCGCGATCATGGCTATCGCGACGACGACGCCGGTGATTCGGAAAAACTTTTTCATGTCTGTTCCCTCCGTTTTTTTATTCTTATTCCTTGACCGCCCCAACCATGACCCCTTTTACGAAAAACCTCTGTAAAAAGGGATACACGGCCACGATCGGCAAGGTAGTGATGATGATGGTGGCCATTTTTATCGTCTCCGGAGTCGCCTTCCTGGCCTTTTCCTCCAGATCGCGGATGTTGCTGGTGTCGCCCATCTGGGTCGCCTGCGTCTCGAGCAAAATCCGCACGAGCTCGTTCTGCAGGGTGGACAACCTGGAGTCGTTCGTATATATGTAGGTGTCGTACCAGGCGTTCCACTGGGACACGGCTATGAACAGCGAGATTGTGGCCAGGACCGGCTTGGATATCGGCAGCACGATCTGCAGCAGCACCCGCATCTCGGACGCCCCGTCCATCCGGGCCGCCTCCTTCAGGGATTGGGGAAGCTCCTCGAAAAACTGCCGCATGACCATGACGTTCCAGACGCCCAGCAGCGCGGGTATGATATAGACGCCGAAACGGTTGATGAGGTTGAGCTGCCGTATCAGCAGGTAGTCCGGGATGATCCCCCCGCTGAAATACATCGTGAACACGAACAGGAATATGATCCCCCGGCGGAAGACCAGCTCCCTGTTGGACAGGATGTACGCGAGCAGCACGGTGAAGGCCAGGCCGCACAGGGTCCCCAGGACAGTCCTCGACACGCTGATCCCGGCGCTGTTCAGGAGCCCGCTCTTGCTGAACACCGTCTCGTAGGCCAAAAGCGAGAACTTGCGCGGCCAGACGTATATCCCGCCCCGCATAGCGTCGCGCCCGTCGTTGAAGGACAAGGCCAGGATATTGAGAAAAGGGTACAGAACCGAAAGCGAAAAAAGCGTCATGAGCGCCGTGTTGACCCAGTTGAATACTTTTTCGCCGCGGCTGCGTATCATGTGAGAGCCACCTTTCTAAAAGATCCCCATCTTGAAGAACTTCCTGGTGAACATGTTGGTCAGCACCACGAGAGCAAAGCCCACCGCGCTTTTCATGATGCCGACGGCCGCGCCGTAGGAGTACATCAGCTTCTGTATGCCGTACCTGAACACATAGGTGTCGAGGGTCTCAATCCTGGTGTAGTTCACCGGGTTTTTCAGGAAAAACTGCTGCTCGAAGCCGGCGTTCAGGATATAGCCGAGGCTGAATATGAACAGTATGACTATCGTCGGGACAATGGTCGGCAAAGTTATGTAGAATATCTGTTTCAGCTTCCCCGCGCCGTCTATTATGGCCGACTCGTACATCTGCGGATCTATGGAGGCGATGGCGGCTATGTAGATTATCGAGTTCCAGCCGATGGATTTCCAGACGTTGAGGCCCGTCAGCGTCCCCCAGATGTTGCCGGCGTTAAGGAAATTGACCGGCGCTTTGAGGATCCCCAGCGCCTGCAGCGCGCCGTTGACCGGCCCGCCGTCTATAGAGAAGAGCGTCATGGCCATTCCGGCTATCACGACCCAGGATATGAAGTGGGGCAGGTAGGATATGGTCTGCGCTATTTTTTTGAACGCCAGGCTGCGCAGGTCGCTTATCAAAACCGCCAGCGCGATGGAAAACACCGTGACGAAAACTATGCTGAGCGCGCTCATGGCCAAAGTGTTGCGCATGACCATCTTAAGGTCGGCCGAGCCGAGGAACATCTTGAAATACTTCAGCCCCGCCCAGTCGCTTCCGAGAATGCCCTTTTTGAACGAAAAATTCTTAAAGGCGATCACCGCGCCGTACATCGGGTAATATTTGAACAGGACGAGATACCCGAACAAAGGGATCAGAGCCAGCAGATAGAACTTCTGCCTCCTGACTTTGCCCAGGAATTTCCCCGTCCGTCCGGCGGCCCGTCCGGTCATTGCGCGCCCTCCTCGCCCAAAAGCCTGCTCAGGTTTTCCTCTATGGCCTCCATGGCCGCCCCGACGACCCCGGGGTCGCCGGACTTGCGCATTTGTATGTCCGCGCCTATATAACACAGAGCGCCGGCTTTCTCGGTCAGGGCGGCTATCAGCTCCTGGCCCAGGATCTCCGCGAAAACCCCGCCGACCGCCACCAGCTCCAGATCCAGCGGGACGGCGAAGTTGACGATGCCCAGCGCCAGCATCGGGGTTATATATCCGATTACCTCTTCCCTGTGGGCCATAACGCCTTCCTCGAAATCGTAAATGGAGAAGCCGAACTCCCGCCGGACGGCCCTGACGTTGATGCGCTGCTCCAGCCAGCCGGTTTCCCCGCTCCTCGAGCAGTGGTTCTGGTCGAAAACCATATAGCTTATTTCCCCGGCGCTGCCCCTCACGCCCCTCCGGAGCCTGCCGTCCAGGATTATCCCCGCGCCCAGGCCCGCGCCGAGCGAGATATAGCCCATATCTTTTATTTTGCGGCCCCGCGCCATGTATTCCCCGATGGCGGCCACGTTCACGTCGTTTTCTATGAGAAACGGGACGCCGAAGCGCCGCTCCAGCCGCGCGAATTCCTCCCGGAGGCGGATGGGCTGGCCAAGCCCCATGACCGGCGCAAGCCAGACTATTTTTTTATTTCCCGCGTCCATTATGGCGGCCGGCACGCCGACGCCGGCGGCCAGTATCTTGCTTTTGTCCGCGCCCGAGGCCGCTGTCACCTCTTCGATGTAGGCGGGAAGCTCATTCCCGACTATCTCTTCGATGCCGAGGCCCTCCACGATGACCTTTTTCGAGCAAACGACGTTTCCGGACAGGTTCACCAGGCCGACGTTCAGGAAATGCCCCTCCAGGACGGCCCCGACGGCATAGCCCGCGTCCGGGTTAAAACGCAGCATATGGGGCTTGCGGCCGAGGACGGACGCGCCTTCCCCGGATTCATGGACGAGGCCGGCCTCTATGAAAAAGTCCATGATCTTAAGCACGGTCGTCCCGCTGATCCCCGTGAGGCGGGAGACCTCGGCCTTGGAGACTTCCCTCGCGCCGCTCAGCAGACGGTAAACCGTCAGGCGATTCATATCTTTTAGGTGAGATTGCACATACCGGCTCATTTATCAGACCTGTTATTAGATATTTAGATAAATAATAAACTTTATTATTTATCTGATTGCTAGATTATAACCATATCGGCTGGAACTGTCAACAGGATTTTTTTGAGCCGCAAGGAACTATTTAGGACTATTTACAGAAACGAGAGTCAGGAGCGTCTGACAAAATACTCAACGGGTGATGAACGATGATAGGGAAGCAGGCATTCCTGGATGGTCTCCTTAGTTACACTGCCGACTGTTGAGCAAAAGTATCCCCTTGCCCACAGATGCCCCCCCTTGCAATGCCTTGTAATCGCGTGTCTTGGCGTTTTGTAGCCAAGCATTATCGCGCAATCAGTCGCCGGGAAGTACGGCTTGTCGTCCATCATCAGCACCTCGATTCTGCCGAACTCCTTGTTTTCAAAAACCTGCATTGTGTTACCTTCGATCTCCAAAATACCTCTGACACCATAAAAAAGACGCAGTATTACAATATCCTCACCTGGGCGTGGGAGCAGATGAGTAAGAACAGGAGCGAAAAGGTTCTGCTGGTTTGCGACGAAGCCTATCTGCTGGTTGACCCGAACGTGCCGCAAAGCCTTATCTTTCTGCGGAACGTGGCTAAACGCGCCCGTAAATATGAGGCGGGGTTGATTATCATATCCCACAGCGTCGTGGACTTCCTTGACCCCGCCGTGAAAATGTACGGGCAGGCGCTTATGGACATACCCGCGTATAAGATATTGATGGGCTGTGATGGGAAGAATCTCTCAGAAACGGCGGAGCTTTACAGTCTGACCGAAGTCGAGCAAGACCATCTTTTCAATAAAAAGCGCGGCTATGCCCTTTTCTTTGCCGGGGCCAAACGGATGCTCATACGGTTCGATATCGCGGATTACAAACTGCGGTATATGGGCAAGGGCGGCGGGAGATAAACGAGAAGGGCTGTCTAATCGGTAAAATTCGTTAAGCCGGGAATTATTTTATTGATAAATCCCGCAATCCGGCTTATAATTGATATGCAGCCCGCAAGGAGGAAGAATCATGCAGTACGCCGAACTGAACAAAAAGCGCGAATATTACCAAGCCAATAAACACCTGTTGCCCCGCGAAATCACGAGCAATTACGAGGCCGCGTTCCGTATTGAATACACCCACAATTCCACCGCCATAGAGGGGAACACGCTCTCCCTTATAGAAACGAAGCTACTCCTTGAAGATAAGCTTTCCGTGGGCGGTAAGGAACTGCGGGAAATTTACGAGGTAACGAACCACGCGAAAGCCTATGACTATACGCTGAAATGCGTCGCGGAGAGGAAACCGCTGGACGAGAATACCGTTAAGGACATTCACCAGATTTTAATGGAGAACATACAGCCGGGCGGAATATACAGGAACGTCAACGTCCGCATAACCGGCGCTGGTTTTCAGCCTCCGCCGCCGAATGAGATGTATGTCCAGGTCAAAGGTTTTTTCGCGGATTTGCCTTACAAAACCAATACCCCGTCTATAGAGCTTGCGGCGTGGGTACACGCCGAGTTTGTCCGCATCCATCCGTTTACGGACGGCAACGGGCGCGTGTCCCGCATGATTATGAACTATCAGCTAATGTCTGACGGCTGGCTGCCCGTTTCCGTGGCGAAAGAAGACAGGCTTAAATATTTCGAGGTTCTCGAAGCCTACGCGGTGGCTTGGGATATAGGGCCTTTCGCGGCGTTCGTGGCGGAGCTTGAAAACAAGGAGCTTGACCGCATAAACGAGGCGATTACGCAAGTGGCCGGAAATCAAGAACCATACGTAAATAAGCCGCAAGACGAAGATGAGGGCGAGATGTATCAATAACATCATGAACGCCGCCTCCATGACCCACACGGCCACCCTGGGCGACGACAGCAGCGGCAATATCACCCGTATCAACAACGCTTTTGACAGGATACCCTCGCGTCTGCTATCGGTGGAAACCCAGCTCCAAAGCTATTACACACAGGTGGAGAACGCGAAAATCGAGCTTGCGAAGCCATTCGCCTTTGAAGCGGAGCTGGCCCCGATAAGTCCGCGCGGCTGGCCGAACTGAACGCCACCCTCAACATGGATGAGCGCACCGCCGAGCCTGTCCCCGGCGCCGTGGAGACGGCGGCGAAAGCCGCGCCCATCAGCGCGAAAGAGAAGCCGTCTGTGTTGGAAACGCTTAAAATCAACACCGAAAAGAGCCGGCGGATGTTCGGCGCTAAACCCGATCCAGCGGAGAAACCCGCAAAAGAATGTATCTGACACGAAGGGAGGACTGATACTATCCAGAATCTAAAACGCAATATTCACTTGAATATTCGGCTGACAGAAGCGGAACGCGACCTCATCAACGAGAAGATGGCGGCGGCCGGCATCCGCAACAGGGAAGCCTATTTTCGCAAAATGGTGATGGACGGCTACATCGTCCGGCTTGACTTGACCGAAGTGCGGGAAATGGTGCGCCTGCTCTCGAACGCTACCAACAACCTCAACCAGATCG
>WQUN01000177.1 GCA_009782085.1 Bacillota bacterium | reverse complement strand
ATTGTAGTTTTTTATGCTTGGATTCTTGGAGGAACGTTTACTGTGACCTGCTTTTCAAATCCGCGGGTTATTTGGCTTCTGAGTTTCCGAGGGAACTTTTATCAAGGTACGGAGGAACTCTATGAACAATAGAAACTTTAGTGGGCAAATCGTAGGGGACGCCCACCTGGGCGTCCCGTTACCTGATTCCGCCGACAACAGCGGGACGCCAGGGCGGGCGGGTAACAGCGGGACGCCGGGGGCGGCGTGCAACAGCGGGACGCCGGGGGCGGCGTCCCCTACAGCATTATGGCGTATCCCACGGAAATCCACGTAAAATCCGCGCGTAAAATCCACGTAAACTCCACGAAAATTTGCCGGCCCCAATCGAATCCCCGCATTGATAATAAAAATATTTTGTGTTAAAATATAGAAAAATCGAGCGGATTACAACGGACGCCGGAAACATATGCCGCCGGCGGGCCTATCCGGCGTATATACCGGATGCGGAAAACATTTGCCGACGGCGTAGACAGAGGAGGCTAATGTTTTCACACTCCGGTATAAATCCGCTTTTGTACGGCAAAATTTGTACGGCAAAATGCGGCCTGGAGGGATTCATATCAACCCGAAAACGAAGCAAATGAAGATCGGCGTCTTAACGAGCGGCGGCGACGCGCCGGGAATGAACGCGGCCATACGCGCCGTCGTGCGGACGGGGCTCGGCCTGGGCATGAAGGTCGTGGGGATCAAGCGCGGCTTCGAGGGGCTTTTGGCCGCCGAGATAGTCGACATGACGACGAGGTCCGTCTCGGACGTCATCAACAGGGGCGGGACGCTCCTCCTGACGGCCCGCTGCAAGGAAATGACCACCCAGGAGGGCCAGGAGAAGGCCGCCGGGATATGCAAGATCCTCGGCCTCGACGCGCTCGTGATTATCGGGGGCAACGGCTCGTTCATGGGCGGGCTGATGCTCGCCAAGCTCGGCGTGAACGTCTTCGGCATCCCGGCCACAATCGACCTGGACGTGGACTGCACGGACTACGCGATAGGCTTCGACACCGCCATAAACACCGGCATGGAGGCCATCAACAAGATCCGCGACACCTCCAGCTCCCACGAGCGCTGCTCCGTCGTGGAGGTCATGGGGCGCAACACCGGGCACATCGCCCTGTGGTGCAGCCTGGCCGGCGGCGCGGAGGAGGCGCTGATCCCTGAGAACCACTCCAACGACGAAAGCGTCTCCGAAAAGGAGAATTTCGCGATAGACACCAACCGGCTGATACGGGAGATCGTCGAAAACCGCGCGATGGGCAAGACGCACAACCTGATCATCGTGGCGGAGGGCATCGGCGGCTCCTCGAAGCTCGCGCGGGAGATCGAGAAGGTCACGGGCATCGAGACCCGCGCGACGATCCTGGGCTATCTGCAGCGGGGCGGCTCCCCCTCGGCGGTCGACGTCATGCACGCCTCGATGATGGGCTATCAGGCCGTGAAGCGGATCGCGGAGGGCGAGCGGAACAAAATCATCGTGTACAGGGACGGGAAACACACGTCGATAGACCTGGAGGAGGGCCTGGCGTATCAGCGGCCGTATGACAGCGAGTTTTACGACGTTATGAAGGCGCTGTCGGTGTGATGAGCAATCAGGGAACTCGGGCGTATTAAGGAGGAAAGGCAATGCGGGCCAATATGAGATATTTTGTGTCCATAAACGAGGCCGACAAGGATTTTTCCCGTTTAACACGGCTTGCGGACGAGAATGGAATGGCTGTGATAGTTAAGGACGACACGCCTTGTTATGTGCTCGTCCCTTACAGGTTATTCCATGACGCCAAATATCCGGATGACGAAGAAGTGCTGAAAATCGGCGAGGAAATTATGAAGGAACACTGGGCCGCGTTTGCGGAGCTCGCAAAATGACAAGGCTGAAAAAGGAACAGGTGCTGTTGCTCCATCACTTGACAATCCGCTATCATGGGGGATTGGACGGAATAAGAGACGAAGGGCTTCTGGAAAGCGCCCTGTATGCGCCGTTTGCCTCTTTTGGAGGCGCGGATGCTTATCCGACGATAGAAAGCAAGGCGGCGAGGCTTGCGTTCGGGCTTATTAAAAACCATCCCTTTATGGACGGCAATAAGCGTACAGGCATATTGTCAATGCTATCGTTTCTGAGGATCAACGGAATTACTCCCAAGTGCACCGATGACGAGCTGGTGGAAATCGGCCGCGGCGTCGCGGACGGTACGATTGATGAAATGTATTTGCTCAGTTTCATACATGAAAGAAGATGACCTTATGCGCAAGACCAAGATTCTGGCAACCTTAGGCCCCGCCTCGAAAGACGTGGAAGTCATCAAGAGCCTTATCCAAAACGGCATGGACGCGGCGCGGATAAACTTTTCCCACTTCGACTCGCGCACCGGGGAGATCATCACCAACTTCAAACAGGCCAGGGACGAGCTGAAAATGCCGATCCCGCTGATCCTGGACACGAAGGGCCCGGAGATACGCATCGGGACCTTCGCGGAGGACCGCATATACCTGGCGCAGGGCGACCGCTTCACCTTGACCACCGACGCCGTGCAGGGCGACAAGACCAAGGTCTCCGTCACCTACGCGGAGCTCCCTCGGGACGTCCGCGAGGGAGGCCGGATTTTGCTGGACGACGGCCTGATAGAGCTCAAGGTCGTGAGCCTGACGGACACGGAGATCGGCTGCGTCGTGGTGAACAGCGGCTTCCTCAGCTCGCGCAAGGGCGTGAACGTCCCCGACGTGTACGTGAACCTGCCGTCTATCACGGAGCGCGACATAGAGGACATAAAGTACGGCATAAAGATGGGCTTCGACTATATCGCGGCGTCGTTCGTGCGCTCGGCCAACGATATCCTGAAGATCCGGGAAGTCCTGGAGGAAAACGGCGGCGGCGGCATACGGATCATCGCGAAGATCGAGAGCCGCGACGGGGTAAACAACCTGGACTCGATCCTGGAGCTGGCGGACGGCATCATGGTCGCCAGGGGCGACCTCGGCGTGGAGCTCCCGCCGGAGGAAGTGCCCTTGGTGCAAAAGCAGCTCATCCGCAAGGCCAACTATATGGGCAAGCCCGTCGTGACCGCGACCCAGATGCTCGAATCCATGACCCAGAACCCCAGGCCGACGCGCGCGGAGGTCAACGACGTGGCGAACGCCATATTCGACGGGAGCGACGTGATAATGCTCTCCGGCGAGACGGCCAACGGCGCGCACCCGGCCGAGAGCGTGAGCATGATGGCGCGCATAGCCACCGCGTCGGAGGAGTCGATAGACTATTACAACGAGATCACCAGCCACCACCACACCTTCAAGACGAACATCACCAACGCGATCAGCTTCGCCGTCTGCACAATGGCCGCCGACCTCAACGCCGCCTGCATCGTCATCATCACGGACACCGGCTTCAGCGCCCGCATGGCCTCGCGCTTCCGGCCGTCCCGCCCGATCCTGGCGGTCACGACGGACGAGACGGTCTGGCGGCAGACGAACCTGACCTGGGGCTGCAAGCCCGTGCTGACGGAGAAGATGTACAAATTCACGAGCGACGCCGTCTTTTCCGGCGCGGAGAACATCGCCGTGGAGAGCGGCTACGCCAGGGCGGGCGACATAATCGTCATAGCCGTCGGCCTGCCGATAGGCCTGGCAGGGACGACCAACACGATCAAGGTGCGCATAATCGGCGACATACTCGTGACCGGCAAGGGCAGCGGGCACACCGAGCCGGTCAAGGGCGTGGCCCAGGTCATAAAGGTCGCGGAGGAGGCCGAGCACCACTTCGACAAGGGCGACATACTCGTCACCACAAGGACCACGGACGAGATGATGCCGTATATCCGCAAGGCCGGCGCGATAGTCGTGGGCACCTGGGAGGGCGTGGACAACAGCCACGCGCAGACCGTCGCCAAGGCGCTGGACATCCCGCTCATCGTGTCCGGCCAGAAGGTCATCGACCTGATACCGGACGGCATAGCGGTCACGGTGGACAGCAAAAACGGGTTCGTGTACAATGGGATGAAGGATCTATAATCGGGGAGGATTTATATGGACAAGTACGTATGTCAGATTTGCGGCTATGTGTATGACCCGGCGGAAGGGGACCCGGACAGCGGGATCGCGCCGGGGACGCCGTTCGCCGATTTGCCGGAGGACTGGGCCTGCCCGGTCTGCGGGGTGGGGAAGGACAGCTTTGAGAAGGCGTGAGTACCCTCGGAAACCAATTATTGCCATCCGCGTAGGGGCGCGCATTGCGCGTCCGAGGACGGCCAATGGCCGCCCCTACATGGGGGTACGTTAAATTGGTTTTATATCTACAACCCTGTATTCATGCGGGTTTGGAGTTTCCGAGGCTACTCAATATGAACGGGGAGGGAAAACATTGACCGATTTTCAGTACAAATCAATTCTCGAAATGGTTATGCAAATACTCAAAAGCGCGAAAGACCTGGAATCGGCCAAGGCCGCCATCGAAGCCATCCAGCGCGCCGGGGACGGCGGCGCGGCGGGAGGTATGAACGCGAAAGACACGGAGGCAAAGAGATGAAGATGACCGCTGCGGGCTCCTACCTGGCCTTCGACCTGGGCGCTTCCGGCGGCCGCCTGATGGCCGGCGCTTTCGACGGGGAAAAGCTCTCCCTCCGGGAGGTCCACCGCTTCCCGAACGACCCCGTGAAGGCGCGCGGCCGCTTCTACTGGGACGCGCTCGGCCTTTTCCGCGAGATGACGCTGGGCCTGCGGAAGGCGAAGAGCCTGGGCATACGCCCCAAAAGCGTGGGCATAGACACCTGGGGGGTGGACTACGCCCTTTTCGACAGGGATAAAAGCCTCGTCGGCCCGCCGGTGTTCTACCGGGACAGCCGCACCGACGGCATGAAAGACGAGGTCGCCGGGCTGATGCCGCTGAGGGAGATATACGACCGGACGGGCATCCAGTTCATGGACTTCAACACGATCTTCCAGCTCCGCGCGGACATGCGCTTCCGCCCGGCCGTTTGGGAGAGCGCCCGGAAACTGCTCTTTATGCCGGACCTGTTCGGCTTCTTCCTGACCGGCGAGATGTTCAACGAATACACCATAGCGAGCACGTCCCAGCTCCTGAACGCCGGGGAACGGGCCCTGGACGCGGAGATACTGAAAAAACTGGACATCCCGCGGGAGCTTTTCGCGGATATGGTTTTGCCGGGAAGCATAATCGGCGGCGTCGACCGCGAGATACTGAGCGAGGCCGGTTTCGGCGCGGACGATGTGAAGTTCGTGGCCGTCGGCTCCCACGACACGGCCTCGGCGGTGGCCGGGACGCCGTTCGGCCGCGCGGGTTCCGGGGACACGGGCGGCGTGTTCCTGAGCTGCGGCACGTGGTCGCTCCTGGGCCGCGAGGCGGACGCGCCGATCATAAACGGTGACACATACGCCCGCAATTTCACGAACGAGGGCGGCGTCAACGGCAAGATCAGGTTCTTGAAGAACATCAACGGCCTGTGGATCATACAGAAGCTCCGGGAGAGCAAAGGCGGCGAGCTCGGTTACGGCGAGATAGCGCAGGCCGCGCGGAGCGCGCGCGCCGGTGGGCAAGCCAGTGGGCAAGCCAATAGGCAAGTTAATGGGCAACCCGATAAGCGCGCGGATTTCCGCATCGACCCGAACGCGCCCGCCTTCATGGCACCGGGGGACATGGAAAAGGCCGTGGCGGACTACTGCGAGGAGCACGGCCAGGGCCGCCCGTCCGGCCTGGGCGAGATCGCTTTGGCGGTCTACAGCGGCCTGACGGAGGAGTACCGCGCCCAGCTCGAGAGCCTCGAGGAACTGACCGGCCGCGCGGCCCCCGTGATAAACATGGTCGGCGGCGGCATCCGGGACGAGTTCCTCTGCGAGCTGACGGCCAGCGCCACCCGCCGGAAGATCGTCGCCGGGCCCGTCGAAGCCTCCGTGCTCGGCAACATCGCCGTGCAGATGGCGGCGGTGGGGGACATCGCGGGAATGGACGAGGGCAGGGAGATCATCGGGAGGTCGTTTGAGAGGAAGGAATATGAGCCCAGCTGAGAGCTTCGAAAGCGAAATTGAAAGCCGGATAAAAAACAACAGCTACCGCGATATCGAGATAAACTCCCTGTCGGAATACATAGCGTTTATTTTGGTCGCCAACAAATACTGGATCAAGATTTTGTACCGGGGACAGGCCTGCGCCGGCTGGCGCGTCGTTTCCTCGGCATACCGGAAGCTGAGCAAGACGCTGGAGGGGAAGGGCTCCAAGGAGATCATAGGCGAGCTGTTCGCCTATCACAAAAGCCTGATCGCCGATTCGAAGCATCTGTACGACGGCAATCTGCTGGACAAACAGGTCAACGACATGCGTCTGCTGGCCTACGCGCAGCACCATGGCGCGAAGACGAACCTGATCGACTTCACGGAAAACCCGCTGGTGGCGCTTTGGTTCGCCTGCCAGGAGGACGACTGCGACAGGGATGATTGCGCGGAGGCCCGATACGCGCGCGTCATATGGGTCAGCAGGGACCTGGAGCTGGTCGACGAGGACAAGAAAACGGACGATATTTTCAGGGACGACGGCCTCAATCTGTACCGGTTCGCCGCGCCGTTCATCGACCGCAGGCTGGTGGTGCAGCAGAGTGTATTTCTGATCGCGCCGAACGGGGAGATCAAGAGCAGGAACTACAACAGCATACGGATCCCGTCCGTACATAAGGCCGCTATTCTGGAGGACCTGGCCCGGCTGGGCATATCGCAGAAAACGATATATCCGGATTTCGAGGGCTTCACGCAGTGGTTCGACCACGCGGGCAAAAACCGCGTGGACGTGCTTTGGGATGAGGGCAAGACGCTCTACGAGGCGAAAAAATACGATGAGGCGCTTACGAGTTATAAGCAAATGCTGACGCTCGCGAAAAGGCTCTGGGGCGACGAGGACGTGAGAACGGCGCACATCTACGCCAAGCTGGGGATGGTTTACAGCGATTTATACAAATACCGCGAAGCCATGGAACATACCCAAAAGGCATATACGATCACGGCAAGAGAGCTTGGCGAGCGCCACCTGGAGACAGCGGATCTATATCAGCGAATGGCTGTGAGATACAGAGAAGCTGATCAGTTTCCAAAGGCGTTCGAATATTATCGGAAAGCCCTTGGGATTCGGGAGAGTCTGCTGGGCAGAAACGATGCGGATACGGCCATCGTATACAATAATCTTGGTGAATGCTATCGTTACTTCGGGGATTATGATAATGCGGTAAAAACTCATGAAACGGCTTTGGAAATAAGGAAAGAAATATATCTCTCCTATGATGAGTATCATCGTTCCGTTGCCGTGTCATACGCCAACCTTTCCCACTGTTTTGTCGATAGGTGGGATTTTGAACGGGAGGACTCCGTCAGCGCAAAGCGATGCGCGTACAGGAGTTTGGAAATACGGCTGAGTCTATTCCAGGCGGACAATATAAGCATAGCTATTTCCCATGTTCGCTGCGCGCAGTATGAGAACAAAATCGGCTGCGGCGATAAAGCTCTTGAGCATTTAGGAAAGGCGCTTGAGATATGCCAGAATTTAAGCAAAGGCAAGGAGAAAGGCAAGGAAAAGGGTAAGGAAAGCATGGAATATACCAGAGAAATCTATCTGGTTTACGGAGATGTATATAGGCTGGAAGGGAAATATGGCGAGGCTATCGAGTGGTACGAAAATTCGTTGGAAATCTTCGGAAAGATACTCGGCGAGGAACACTCCGAAACGGCGCGCGGATATGAAGGGCTGGGCGAAACTTACTTCGCCATGGAAGAATACGATAAGGCCCTGGACTTATTCCGCGACGCGTATGATATTTACATGAGAGTTTTCGGAACCGTATCTTCCAGAACCCAAAAAGCGCTGGCGTCCCTCGCAAAGGCATATCTGACACAATATCCCGAAGAGGATTTCGGCGAATGGCTGAAAACGGGATGAGAGGGAATTATCATCCGAACCGCCTCGATAGTTATCAACGCCCACGCCAAAAGGACGAACCCATTTACCGCGAGTCCGTCCCATGTGGACGCATGATGATTTTTACCCCCTCTTCCTCAGCACCCCCTCCTCGTACCTCCTTACCTCCTCCAGCCACTCCGTCCCGACCGGGACCCCGTTCTTCTCGCAGTACCAGTCCCACACGGCCCCGAACGGGAACGAGCGCATCTCCTCCAGCAGCGCGAGGCGGGTCGTGTAATCGCCCGAGAGCTCCGCTTTCCGAAGCGTCTCCGTCGGCTCCAGAAGCGCGTACAGCAGCGCCTTGGACATGTTCCGGGCGCCGATAGTCCAGGCGGCCAGGCGGTTGATGCTGCCGTCGAAGAAATCGAGGCCCAGGAGCACCCGGCCGGTGAGGCCGTTGCGGACGATCTCCAGCGCGATCTCGCGGAGCTCGTCCGTGAACGCGACAACGTGGTCGCTGTCCCAGCGGACGGCGCGGGAGACGTGCAGGTATATCCTGTCGATAAAGGTCAGCACGGAGGAGATTTTGTCGGAGATAACCTCCGTCGGGTGGAAATGCCCGGCGTCGAGGGTGTAGAGGATGCCGCGGCTTTGGGCGTAGCCCATGTAGAACTCGTGGGAGCCGATGACGCAGCTCTCCGTGCCGATGCCGAACAGCTTGCTCTCCACGGCGTCGAGGTTGTAGCGCGGGTCGATCTTCTCGGCCAGGATGCGGTCGAGGGAGTCGGCGAGCCGCTGTCTGGCCGCGAAACGGTCTATCGGCGCGTCCTTGAACCCGTCGGGGATCCAGATGTTGGTGACGCAGGTCTTTCCCGTCTCCATGCCGAAATATTCGCCGATCCAGCGGCAGGCTATGCCGTGGTTTATCCAGAACCCGCGGATATGCTCGTCCGGCGAGGCCAAGGTGAACGGCTCGCTCAGGGGATGGGAGAAGAAGGTGGGGTTGAAGTCCAGGCCGATGCCCCTTTCCTTCGCCCAGGCGGCCCAGTTCCGGAAGTGCTCCGGCTTGACGGCGTCCCTGTCGGTCTTGCCGCCGTCCTCGAGATAGATGGCGTGGAGGGCGGCCTTAAGCGTGCCCGGTATCAAGGACATGGCCTTGTCGAGGTCGGCGCGGAGCTCCTCCGGCGTCCGCGCCCTGCCGGGGTACGCCCCGGTCACCTGTATGCCGCCCGAAAGCGCCGTATCGGGGCTTTCGAAGCCGCGTATGTCGTCCCCCTGCCAGCAGTGCAGGCCGATGGGGATGTCTTTCAGGGCCCCGACGGCGCGGTCGGCGTCCACGCCGACGGAGAGATAGCGCTCCTTGGCCAGTTCATAGGCTTTTTCGACGGATGACATGGAATCCTCCTCAATTCGCATCGTTTCTGTATTCCCTGACGATCTCGATCATATTCAGATAATTCTCCGGCGGCACATAGTCCGGGATGGAGTTCCCGCAGCCGAAGGCGATCCCCCCGCGCCCCTTGCACTTATCCAGAATCTCCGTGATATACTCCTTCATTTGCGGCCTGTCCAGCCTGCAGAGCGCGTCCGTGTCGATGCCGCCGAAGTTGCCGATCCTGCCGCCGTAGCGGGACACCCACTCCGTGAACGGCATGATCGCGTCCTCGTTCGAGTGCTTCGCGTCGATGCCCGCGGCGATGATATCGTCGAACACGCCGCCGATGCAACCGCAGGAGTGCAGCAAAAACGGCTTGCCGAAGGAGTGCGCGAGGGCGGCGACGTCCTTATAGACAGGGAAGACATGCTCGCGAAGGTCGTCCGGCGGCAGAAGCGTGGACGAGCGGAAGCCGAGGTCGTCGCCGAAGCGGACCACGCAGAAAGCGCGGCCGAAGCGCGGCAAAAACTCTTTCCATATGCTTTTCATGACCTCGCCGACCTTCCCGAAAAGCGCCGCGTAAAGCTCCGGGTCGTCGCCGCGGATGTAGCAGAGCCTTTCGTAGCCGGTCAGATCCTGGACTATCTCGAAAACGCCGTTCCCGACTCCGCCGACGGCCTTCATGCCCTCCGGCGCGGCGGCGGCCAGGGCTTCAAAATATCGGGCCGAGGCGTCGAAATACATCTTGGGTATCTCGTCCCAGGGGTATCTGTCGAAATCGGCTTTGGTCTTGACGGCCGGGTCCATGCGCTGGTTCCCGAGCGCGCCGCCGCCGGGAAGGACGCTCCCTATGCAGATCTCGAACGGCGCGGCGTCGTAGCCGAAGTCTTTGAAGAAACCGAAATAATGCCGGAAATACTCCCGCAGATCGGCCGCGCCGCCGTTGTACAGGCCGCCGAAGCGCGCCCCGGTTATCGCCTCCATGACGGAGACGGCGACGATGTGCTCGTAGAGCGGGGTGCGTTTGACCTCGCGGTTTCGCGCGGCGGCTTCCAGGTTTTTGTAGTTCGGTCTAAAGTCTGACATAACAGCCTCCAGGTAGGGCGGGGGCTTG
>WQUN01000176.1 GCA_009782085.1 Bacillota bacterium | reverse complement strand
CGAACAACAAGGAAGGCGCTTCCGTCAACGTCAGGAATGTGAAGCTATATTACGCCAACAGGCCGATCCCCGGCGAGGATCAGAATTTCACGGCGGAGAATATCGCCTCCTTCGCGCCGGGCGACTCCCCGGCTACGGTTGAACTGTTCGGGCGCAGCGCGATCATGCCCAGCAATGCCGGCTCGAGCTGGGGCGGCCTGATGTCCCCGTCCTTCAATCTGAATTTGGACCGCAATCCCCAGGTGAACATTGACGTGGAGGACATCGCCCCCGGCGGGACTTTCACGCTGTATTTCACCATAGGGGGAGTGAACTACTATGTCTACGCCAACCAGACCGGAAAAGGGCCCCAAACGGCCGACATAAAAAGCTGGATCCTGAGATACCAGCCGGGGGCCGTCCTGAGCGGCGCTCTCCCGACAAACGTCCACATCTGGGCGACCGACAAGGTAGGCGGCTGGCTGATCGTGAACAGCATAAGCGTAACTTACCCCGACACCGGCCAGACGGTGTTCTCAGCCGACAAGGCCGCCATAGAGCGCTTTGGCACATCGACGGTGGGCCCCGGCAAGATAGGTGTGGTGGACGCCGCGGCGCGCGTCACCGAGGCCAATCCGGGCGGCGACTACGGCGAGGTAAAATCGATGGAATTTTTCCTCGACTTCGATCAGAACGTGACTTTCAGCATCGACGTAGCGGCTGTCTCGAATTTCTGGACGGCCAGAGTACAGTTCGACGGCGAAGCGTACCCGAGCTACATGATCGCCAACAGCCGGGCGACCGGGGTCACGGCCGTCAACATGGCCGAGGCTCTCGGCCAGTATAACGCGGGCTTCAGCAAGACCGGCGTACAGAAGGTCACATTGTTCCTTATGGCAAACGGAGGCGAAGGCGCATCCGTGGATGTCAGGGGGGTCACGATCAAACATACGCCAAAAATTCCGGTGATCGTCGAGGACGCCTACTTCACCGCCCAGCAGATAGCGGCTTTCCCGGCCTTTGACGGGGTCAACGGGAGCGCGGCGCTTTCCGGCGGCGCGGCTGTCGTTTCTTCCGGGGCGCGCTATTACGGCGGGGTTGTGTCCCCGTCGTTCCAGATCGATTTCAACCGCGATCCGGTTCTGTCCATCGACGTAAGCGATGTCAGCGGCATGTATTTCATACAGGTGCAGTTTTCCGACCAAGCGTACGCGTACTATACCTCGCTGCTCAATATGACCGCGCCGGGCCCGCGGACGGTGGATCTTAGAGACTCCATAAACGCGCTCCAGGCGGGCGCCGTTGACGACGGCACGGGTATAAAGACCGTGAAAGTCAACATCGTGGCGATGAACGGCGACGGTTCGACAGGATACAACACGGTGTCCGTGAAAAGCCTGTCCGTGACGCACGGCGCGGCCGGGGAAATTCCGGTGCAGGGGATCTCGTTCGACAACCCGGGGGCCGATCTGCGGATCGGCGGGCAGTTGCCGATTTCGGTGGCGTACGAGCCCAAAATGACCACTCAGAGGGCGCTTGACTGGAGCTCCAGCGACGAGGCGGTGGCGACCGTGTCTTCCGACGGGGTCGTAACCGCCGTCGGAGAAGGCTTCGCGGCGATAAGGGCGGTCAGCGCCGTCAATCCGGCCATATCCGCGGTATGCGCGGTCAGTGTGAGCGCCGGGCCTCTCCTTACGGCCGATTATCCCGCGCCGTGCCACACCGGCTCGACATATCCAATAAACGCCGTTTATCAGGCGGCGGGCAGCGGTTTTCTGCCAATGGCCTACGCCAGCAGCGCGCCGGATGTTGTCTCCGTTGATTCCGGCGGGAATATGACCGTCTTGAAACAGGGGACGGCGATTGTCACGATTACGGGCATATGCCCCACGATCGAGGGCAAGGTCAGCTATTCCATGACCGTTTCGGCCGAGTCGCCTCTCTATGGGCTGATCGCCAGGGTCGAGGAGATGTTCGCGAACAACGGGCTGGATGCCAATACCGCCGCGAGCGTGGCGGCGCTTCGGGAAGCCTTGGACGCGGCGAAAGCGGTCGCCGGCGGCGAAGCGGTTTTGCAGGAGGATCTTGACGCCGCGTACAACGCCCTGTCGGCGGCCCTGGAGGGCCTCAGACAGGCTTCGTTCAACTGCGGCGTGAAGTCGATGCTGGCAAAGATCGCGAAGCTGCAGAAGATACCGTTCGAATGGGACGGCTACGGCGCCGCGTTGTTCGCAACCTCCAACGCGGCGGTCTGCGGCGTGACGCCCGACGGGAGGCTGGTCCCGCTGAAGGCGGGCATTGCGGTCATCACGGTCACCGCGCCGAACGGAGCGAAGGTCTTGTTCGCAGTGACGGTGACAGCGTAGCAGTCTGCCGCGGAACGGTGCGCTGAAGACCATTTTTCCATTCGAAATCGGTTTCAAATGAAAACCTCCCTCCGTGTATGCGGCGGGAGGTTTTTTCAGGGATTGTGGAGAATTGGCTCCCAAACGGCCTGACAAAAATTACAGCGGTCAGATCGCAGTCTCGAACAAAAACATCTCCTTCGACCTAAACGGCCGCAGGCTAACCGTGAACGGCCCAGAGCGACGCCCAGGTGGGCTACGGCGACACACATCAGTATAATCCCGGAGATAAACCTGCCCGAGCAGGTAAACGGAAAGAAACCGGCGAGCATTTGAACGCTGTAAGGCAGGGGCATGATAAGTAGAGCTGAGATTCGTATTATGCGTTGGTTTTCGCTTTGGACGGCTCCGAAGCATCCTGTCAAGGTGTTTTTGTCCATCAGGGTAAAAAATATCCCGTGGCGCATTTATTGTCGTTTCGTTTGAAATTGAGCTTCAAACTTCGCGCGAAACGCGCCTTAACATTGGTCGTCTCGCGCTCGTTTTCAGCTCATTTCAAATCGAAACGACTATACCACGGGATATTTATATATCCAATCACCGGCCATGACGGCGCTCGCGCAGCAATCCTCACACAGCGCTGTCCTGCCGCCGCCGTCCGCGCGTATCCTGTAGAGCTTGCTGTCGAGAAAATACAGCCGCTCCCGTCATCCGGAGAGAACTGATTCTTTAGGTGCATGATCGTTCCCCATTCAATATTGCAAACCGATTTGAATAATGGTCTTCTATGTACAGGGCAGACTTAACTCCAGTTTCTCCCCGATTGGCCAGAGCTCTCATTCTCCCTGCGCTGAAATTCACTCTTTAGTCTTGCCCTCCAGTTTGGCAAGCCTTTTCCGCGCTGTTTCACGGAGGTCTACAGTATGAAATTCAACATCGTAAACGCAAACCGAACCATCATATCCCTCAGGAACTCTTGTAATCGCTTTTTGTTGTTTCCATGAACACTTGTAGAATACTTCGTCGGTACTATTCATAATTTCAGTCAGCGCGTTTTATCGGTCAGTTCATTGACCGCTACCGCACGCAAAAATCCATCATCGGAGTTCTTCGCTATATCGACAATTAAGCTTTGGTCGGTTAATTTCCCAAATGCCGCCATACAAATATCGTGTGTTTTCCTACTATCCCAGTATTCATCGTGATCCTTGATACAGTTTTTCGCAATATCGGCATATATATCTTGTGAAAATTCTGAGAGGCTCAGCTTCTTTATTATCTTATCACGCATATAAACACGCTTTTCCGTTTTCGTTAAATCAGCAATCAGAACAGGGTCGGTCAGTTGATCGAACGCTGCATGTTGAGCTCTTATTTCTTCAGTTTTCTCTACTCCTATATCTACAACAACAATATGAGCAAATATTTTCTGCGCAGAATTTCGATCGGTCAATTTATCTGCCGCTATCATTCGAACGTACATGTTGACATCGTTTTGTGCCAAATCAGCAAGTACGGTTTGATCTGTTAGTTTTTCTACCGCGTGGGAACGAACATCCCACTCGGTGGAGTTTTTTGCCACATCGGCAAGCGCGGCTTGATCAGTTAATTTTTCCTCAGCCCTCCTACGCACTATATAGTTGGTGTCCTTTTTCAAAACATCGGCAAGCACAGCCTGATCGGTTATTTTTTCCACTGCCTGACTCCGAACATCCCATTCCGTGTCGTTTTTTGCCACATCTGCAAGTACAACCTGATCAGTCAGATTTTCTACCGCTTTCTTACGATCTGCAGATGAATATGCTTTTTTTGCCAAATCGGCGTACGTTTTTTGAGCAAGGTTTTGATCGGTTAATTTTTCCGCCGCCTCTATCCGTGCAGATGGATAGGAAGCGTTTTTCGCTAAATCAGCATATACTTTCTGGGCCAGAGTTTGATCGGTTAATTTTTCTGCCGCCGCTAAACGCACACCTTCGGATGTGTTATTTTTTGCTATATCGGCAAGCACAGTTTGATCGGTTATTTTTTTTGTTGCATCCAAACGTGCTTTCCAATAAGGGGCATTTTTTGCGATTACATGTAATTTTGCTTGATTTTTTTCTTTTTCTACAGCCTTTAATGCTTTATCCCAGTTGTCGCTGTTGTCGCTCATCCATGCCGGTTTGAAAAGTCCCATTTTCATACCCCTTTCTGCTGACGGGCAACTTTCGTGCGTCCGTCAATCGGTTTTGGCGTTCCTTTCGGGACTACCCAAAAATGACCGAGTTTTTGCGCTCCTTTGACTTTACCAATGGCGCAGAGATATTGCGCCCGCCGCGTTGTCATGCCCCATATCTCTCCGGCTTCCTTAACCGTTATCCAGTCTAATTCAATCCCTCACTTGCAGTTTGAATATTGCATAATAATTATACATCATAGTTACGAATTATACAAGAAAAAACTGTAAGTTTTTTCATGGATATGTAGACATTTGCCGCTTTTTGCCAGCCCGAAACCCCGCATGGAATCAAGGTTTTTGTTGCGCAAAAATGCCGTTTTCGAGGGTTCGAGGGAGAATACCCTACCCACCCCGCGAAACGGCTTTTGCCTTCCCCAAAAGTATTATTTCCTTCATTTCTTCGCTGATGCTTATCATAAATTCGTGTATTATTTTTTTATTCACAATAATACTGCTCCCCTGTCTATTGTGAATTTGGACATATCAGAAAAAGGTTCACTGTGATTTATCGGATATCGCAAATACTCATTGACTAATGCAAACGCTGTGATATACTGAGGGTAAATCACAGCGTTTTATCTGTTTTGTCAGTAAATCATCCGATGTTTGCCCCTGCGGAAAACATTCGGCAACCCCCATTAGCTGTCATCCTGAGCGAGGGATCTTGAATTGCTAAATCTAAATATAGTATGAATCTTTAACCTGATGACATTGGTGAATTGCCCAATAACGCTACCATCATATCAAACGGAGGCATGTGTATGAACAAGGAGTTTTTGAAGAAGCTCAAGCAGACGGATATCAGCGCCGACGCCGAAAAGACCAAGGAGCGCCTCGCGGCCGTCTGGAACGCCTGCGGAAAGGAAGATCGGAGGCGGATGGCCGAGATGATCGACGGCGCGGTCTCGACCTTTAAGACGGCGGTTTCGAAGGGCCGGATCTCCGCCAAGCTGGCGATCCCCATGGCAGTCGTAGGGGACGTGGATCCCGCGTATCTGACCGCCGAGACGGACGCTCCCGCGAGCTGCACCGACGCGAAGATCGACAAGTTCCTGGCCGCACACGGCTACGGAACGCCGGAGAAGGCCGAAAAGCCCCCGCGCCGCGGACGCCGCAAGGCCGAAGCCGCCGCGGAGACGGAAAAACCCAAGGCCAAACCCCGCAGAAAGAGAAAGTCAGCGGCCGAAAAGGCGGCGGAGGTTTTCATAGCCATGGAGGAAGCCGCCGCGGACGAGCCGGACCTCGAGGAGATACCCGTGATCGCCTGGGCCGGGGACTCGGACGAGTATGTATCGGACGCGGCCTATGTCGATCCGGACATATCGGAGCTTCTGGTAATGGCCGACGAGAAGATCGCCGCCTTTGACCCGGACAAGTTCGCGGCGCTGGATGACCTGAGCTTCAGCGATATCGAAGTGCTTATACGCTCCCTCGAGATCAGGGCGTGCGCGAGCGACAGCGCCAGGACGCTCATGCGGCTGGTGAGGCTGCTGCTTGTCTGAGCCGACCGGTGACAGGACGGGGATAAAGGCCGTGCTGTTCGACTTCGACGGCGTGCTCACGACAAGGAGTTCGGGTTCGGAAACGGTCTGCGCCTCCCTCTCCGGAATCTGCGGGATACCGTATGAGCGGCTTTTCGGCGAGTATTGCAAATACAGGAACGATCTGCTTATAGGCAAAATCGGTTACGAGACCGTTCTGCCGCTGTTAAACCGGAGCCTGGGCTGTGAGATCAGCCCGGGCTTGCTTTGCGAGGCGTTCGCCGACGCGCCGGTCGACGAAAAAACAGTCGCCCTGGCCGCCCGGATGAAGAGGCGCGGCCTCGCCATAGGGCTGATAACCGACAATCCCAAAGCCAGAATAGATGCCGTGGCCGGTTCGCGCGGGTGGGACGGCTTTTTCGACGTCATGGCCGTGTCGTCGGAGATAGGCGGCCGGAAGGACGGCCGGGAGATATTCGTAGCCGCGCTGGAAAAGCTGGGCCTGGGCGCCGCCGACTGCGTTTTTATCGACGATAACGAAAACAATGTCGCCGTCGCGGCCGCAATGGGATTTGAGGCCGTTTATTTTGACAGTGCAAATCGGGACCACGCCGCGCTGCAGCGGCTGCTGGAGCGTCTGGCGGTTCGCCGCGGCCGCAAATTCCCGGGCGATTGATAATCGCCCCTGCAACAGGCCGCAAATTCCCGGGCGATTGATATACCGGATGCAGAAAACATTTACCGACGACGAGCCGACACGACGAACGCTTCAGCGGCGTGTCGGCGACAGAGGAGGTTAATGTTTTCGCACTCCGGTATAATCGCCCCTATACCGGACGGGATACCGGTATTCTATCCCAAAGGCAACCGCTCATTATCAGAAGGAGGTGTATTATGTACCCGTTTTCAATCGGCGTATTGCTGGACTCGTTCAGGACGGACGCGGCGACCGCGCTCGAAAAGGCGCGGAAACTCGGCGTGACGGGTATCCAGGTTTATTCCACATACGGGGAGCTCGCGCCGGAAAACATGGACGCGGCCAAACGGAAGGAGTTCCTGCGGCTGGTCAGGTCCCACGGGCTTGTGATCTCGGCGCTCTGCGGGGATTTGGGCCACGGTTTCGCCGACCCGGCGAAGAACCCGGAACTAGTGGAAAAATCGAAGCGCATTTTGGACCTGGCCGGCGACCTGGAAACGACCGTCGTGACCACGCATATCGGCGTCGTGCCGGGGAACCCTTCCTGCGGCGCGTATAAGGTCATGCAGGAGGCCTGCGGCGAGCTGGCGAAATACGCGGACGCCCGCGGCGCGCATTTCGCCGTGGAGACGGGGCCGGAGACGGCCGCCGTTTTGAAGGCGTTCCTCGACAGCCTCGGCTCCAGGGGCGTGGCGGTCAACCTCGACCCCGCCAACCTGGTCATGGTCGCGGGGGACGCCCCCGTAGCCGCCGTGCATACCCTGAAAGACTATATCGTCCACACCCACGCGAAGGACGGCAGAATGATGAAGGGGCAGGACCCCGCCTACGTCGAACTGCCTCTGGGCGAGGGGGACGTGGACTTCAAAAACTACCTGAAAGCCCTCGGCGAGATCGGATACAGGGGCTATCTCACGATCGAGAGGGAGGTCGGGGACGACCCGGAAAAGGATATCGCGAAGGCGGCGGATTTCTTGCGGGGCCTGATCAAATAAATGTCGAATGCCAAGAGCGAAAGGACCATTGCCGCCATAATTTTCGCGGCCTCCGCGAGCGCCGCCGTGACGGCTGTTTTTTCATCTGCCATAGGTCATGTAAGGTATCTGCCGTTGCGGATACCTTACATTTTGCTGATTCAGGCATTGCTGGTTCCGATCGCCCTGATCGCGAACGGGCCGATTGAAAAGCAGCCCTTTGCGGCCCTTGGCTATCGGTGGGGCAACATAAAAAAGCAGCTTTTATGGGCGGCAGCGCTGTTGGCGATTTTGTCCGCGATGTTTATAGGACTGCCGTTGCTTTTTGGCGCGCGCGATATCTTCCCGGCGAGGGACAGCCTGTGGTTTGCCGTTCCCGATAAGCTTGTTTTCGTCGGGTTCGCGGAGGAGACGATGTTCCGCGGCTACATGCTGAACGCGTTCAATCGGCTCACCGGTTCGAAAATCGCAGCCGTGGCGCTTTCATCGCTGCTGTTCGGCTTTTGGCACTTTATAGGCTCCGGAGATTTGCTGCAAGTGGCGATGACAGCTGTAATCGGCCTCATAATCGCCATTCCGTGCGCGTATGCCAGAAATTGCTCCACTCTTTCCGCGGCGCTGGCGCACGGCGCTTACGGCGCCTTTTTGAGCGTGTTAACGAATCTCGATTTAAGCATTGTTTTTCCGGGGTAAAAACTCATACTGGAGGGCTATATGCGTCAGATAAAAATCGGCACCATCATCGGCGTCGCTGAGGCGCCCGAAAAGATACCCAAACTGGCGGCGCTCGGGTTCGAGTGCTTCGAGGTCTCCGGTTGGGAACATAAGGACAACGCCTTCTTGGGGGACGCCCTCAAAAGGGTGAAGGAGGCGGCGGACAGGACGGGGACGGAGATCTCCGCCGTCGGGTATTACGGGAACCCGCTCGACCCCGGCGCGGGGAGCGAACAGGCTTTGGAGTGCGTACGCGCCGCGATAGACAACGTGCATCTGCTCGGGACCGACCTGTTCACCGGCTTCGCGGGCAGAGTGGTCGACAGACCGATAGAGGAGAGCATACCGGTCTTCGGGAAGGTCTGGGGCGAGCTCGCGAAGCGGGCGGAGAGCCTCGGCGTCCGCATCGGCTTCGAGAACTGCGACATGGACGGCGACTGGCGGCTGGGCGGCTGGAACATCGCCTATAACCCCGCGAGCTGGGAGATGATGTTCAACGAGGTGACGTCCGACAGCGTCGGCCTGGAATGGGAGCCGTGCCACCAGATGGTACAGCTCATCGACCCGATACCCGAGCTCCGCAAATGGGTCAAAAAGGTGTTCCACGTCCACGGCAAGGACGCCACGATCGCCTGGGACGTCATCAGGGATTACGGCATAAAGAGCAACCGCGCCTTCTCCTGGCACAGGACGCCCGGCTTCGGGGACAGCAACTGGGCCGACATCATCACGATCCTGCGCATGGGAGGCTATCAGGGCAACATCGACATAGAGGGCTTCCACGACCCGGTCTATAGGGGAGAACTGGAGTGGAGCGGGCAGGTCGTCGGGCTGGAGTACCTGAAACGGTGCAGGGGCGGGGACGCGATAAAACTGTGACAGAATGTTCATGCCCGTGGCAGACAAATACTATGCATTATAGCCCCGGCCCTATTTGGCCCGGGGCTATAATGCAACAACATAAATGCGCCTGAAAGGGGTTTTCAGATGAAGATCACAAATATTGAAACCGTCAGCAGCACGAAACCTATTCCGCTGCCCGGCGAATATTACGAGGCGTGGTTCCAGCCCGACGGCGGCTTCAAAAAATCCTACGGAATGTCCTTCTGCAAGATATATACCGACGAAGGGCTTGTAGGGTGGGGCCCCGGCGCCAACGTGGACGGCTACGTGAAAAGGCTCCTGATAGGCGCCGACCCGTTCCGGATCGAGGGCTTCTGGAACGCCGCCATGCTGGGCCTGGATGTGATCGCCCGGGGTTCCTACGGAGGGGTGGACGCCGCGCTGTGGGACTTGGCGGGCAAGGCGGCCGGCCAGCCGGTGTACAGGATGCTCGGCTATTCGGCCGACAAGGTCAAGGTTTACGCCGCCACCTCGCGGCTTCTTTCGCCGGAGGAGCACGTGGAGCAGGTCGCGCAGATCGTCTCCCTGGGATTCAAGGCGGTCAAGCTGCGTTTCCACCGCCCCGACCACCGGGACGACCTCAAGGTCGCCCAGGCGGTGCGCAAAGCATTCCCGGAACTGTGCATCGTGGCGGACGCCAACCAGAACCACCGCTCCGCAAAATATCAACATTGGTCCTATAATACGGCGAAGTGGATGAGCGCCGGCCTGCAGGAGCTGGACGCGTACTTCTTTGAGGAACCGCTGAACCGTTTCGATTATGACGGGCTGGCGGCGCTGGCGCGGGAATTCGATATGTACATCGCCGGAGGCGAGCACTCCCAGCACATCTACGAATTCACCGACCACCTCAAACGGGACAGTTACGACGTCCTGCAGCCGGACGTCATCCTGGGCGACGTGGGCCTGACCGGCATCCGCAAGCTGGGCCACGCGGCGGAGTTCTACGGGAAACTCATCATCCCCCATGTTTGCAGCCTCGGGGGCTTCCCCTTCCTCTTCTCCGCGACGGCGGCGGCCTGCGCGGGGCTCCGCAACTGCCCCATGATCGAGTACCCCTTCGACCCGCCCTTCCTGACCGACGAGACCCAGCAGTTCTACGTCAGGAATC
>WQUN01000175.1 GCA_009782085.1 Bacillota bacterium | reverse complement strand
CACATAAATATTGTGTACCACGTTTTTCGGGTTTTGTCGTATTTTTAACGTGTTTATCACGTTTGTTGGCTCCGTTTTGGGGGGAAGTGTCAAACCCAGGAGTTCGCTGAGGGCAAGGCCGTCCGCATTACCGAAATATATACACCGTAAACCACCGTTTAAGGCAGTTGTGATGTTTGTTAAATATGGGCGGGAGGATGTGTTTTTCCTTCCGTCCGCTATTGACATCCCGTTTCTGTTCGCGTATAATCCTCCCATAATTAAATCCGCCGCAGACAGCCGGTTTCGGAAAAGCCCCGCTTTCCCGTGTAAACCCCGCCGAGGCCAAAATCATAATAATCGGTATCTTCAGTTATTATTTGATTTACGCCTCCACGTCCGCGCGGAGGCTTTTTTGCGGCCCGGAACTGTCCGGCCGGGAATTGGCCGCACGGAAGGCAATGTCAACAGGTTGATACCACAACGAACACTTGCGTAAATCCTGTAGGGGCGGGCTTCCATGCCGCCCGGGAATGTGTAATACAGGGCGTTTTGCGGTCGGGGATGGAACCCCGACCCTACGATAATGCCGGTTTTCGGACAATGTTCGTTGTGGTATTAACAAGAAATAAAGGCATTACAAGGCATTACAGCGGAAGGAGGTGAAGAAATGCCCGATTTTGGAAGCAAGCAGGTCGTCATTGACGAGATAAAGGAAAAGCTCTCCCGCGCGAAGTCCGTGGTGCTGGTGGACTCCAGGGGCCTCACGGTGCTCCAGGACACGGCTCTCAGGAAGATCCTGCGCGAGGCCGGGATAGACTACAAGGTCTACAAGAACACGATGGTCGGCTTCGCGATCAAGGATACGAAGTTCGAGGGGCTTGACCCGTATTTGGCCGGGCCGACGGCCATGGCCGTGTCCTATAACGACGCGACTCTGGCGGCGAGCCTCATCGACAAGCAGATAAAGGTCATGCCGAAGCTGGAATTCAAGGCCGGTGTCGTGGAGTCGCATCTTTACGACGCGGCCGGGATCAAGGCCGTGGCAGGCATCCCCTCCAGGGAGGAGCTCATCTCCCGGCTGCTCGGCTCGTTCAAGTCGCCGATGGCCGGCTTTGCGAGGCTTGTGAACGCGATAGCGGAAAAGCAGGCGGAGAGCGCGTAAACGGTCCGGTAAGCAGGCGTGACAACGGAACAACCGAAAGACAATAACCGAAAATTTAGGAGGAAAGTATGGCTAAATTATCAATCGACGAAATCATCGCGGCCGTCAAGGAACTGACGGTCCTGGAGCTGAACGACCTGGTCAAAAAGGCCGAGGAGGAGTTCGGCGTGTCGGCGGCGGCCGGCGTCATGGTCGCGCCTGGCGCGGCTGGCGCGGCGGCGGAGCCCGAGGAGGAAAAGACCGAGTTCGACGTGGAGCTGACGGAAGTCGGCGCGGAGAAGATCAAGGTCATTAAGGTCATCCGCGAGATCACGGGCCTCGGTCTGAAGGAAGCCAAGGACCTGGTGGACAGCGCCCCGAAGATGGTCAAGGAGGCCGCGCAGAAGGACGAGGCCGATTCGATCAAGAAGAAACTCGAGGAAGTCGGAGCGAAGGTAACGCTAAAGTAAATTCGCAAAGGAGTAGTATATGAGCACAAAATATGTCTATATGTTCCCCGAGGGCGACGCCTCCATGAAAAACCTTTTGGGCGGAAAGGGCGCTAACCTGGCCGAAATGGCGAACCTCGGCCTTCCGGTCCCCCAGGGCTTCACGGTGACGACGGAGGCGTGCACGCTTTATAACGCCTCGGGTCATACGCTCTCCGCCGAGATTAAAACGCAGATCGACGACGCTATGGTCAAACTCGAGCAGGTCTCCGGCAAAAAGTTCGGCGACACGAAAAACCCGCTGCTGGTTTCCGTGCGCTCTGGCGCGAGGGCGTCCATGCCGGGCATGATGGACACCGTCCTCAACCTCGGCCTCAACGACGAGGCCGCGGAGGGCCTGGCCGCCGCCACCGGCAACCCGAAGTTCGCCTACGATTCCTACCGCAGGTTTATCATGATGTTCTCCGACGTGGTCATCGGCGTGGCTAAGTCCAAGTTCGAGCGAGTCCTGGACGAGTTCAAGGAAACCCGCCGCGTCAAGAACGACATCGACCTCTCGGCCGAGGATTTTAAGGACGTGGTCAGGAAGTTCAAGGAGATATACAGGGAGGACCAGGGGAAGGAATTCCCCTCCGACGCCAAGGAGCAGCTTTACGAGGCGATCCAGGCCGTGTTCCGCTCCTGGGACAACCCCCGCGCCTTCGTCTACCGCCGCATGAACGATATCCCCTACGACTGGGGCACCGCCGTCAACGTGCAGTGCATGGTGTTCGGCAACATGGGGGACACCTCCGGCACGGGCGTCGTGTTCTCCCGCGACGTGGCTACCGGCGCGGACGTCATCTACGGCGAGTATATGGTCAACGCCCAGGGCGAGGACGTCGTGGCGGGCATACGCACGCCGAAGCCGTTCGCCGACCTGAAAAACGAGCCCACCATGCCGGGCATCTACGACGAGTTCGTGGCCTACGCCAAGAAGCTCGAGAAGCACTACAAGGACGTTCAGGACATGGAAATAACCATCGAAAACGGCAAGCTCTACTTCCTTCAGACGAGAAACGCCAAGCGCACGGCCCACGCCGCGCTGCAGATCGCCGTGGACATGGTGAACGAGGGCCTCATCACCCAGGAAGAGGCCATAATGAAGGTAGACCCGAAGCAGCTCGACCAGCTTCTGCACCCGAATTTCGACCCGACGGCCCTTAAAAACGCCAGGCCCATCGGCAAGGGCCTGCCCGCCTCGCCCGGAGCGGCCGCCGGCAAGGTCTACTTCACGGCCGAGGCCGCCGAGGAGGCTGCCGCCCGGAAAGAGCGCGTCATACTCGTGCGGCTGGAAACCTCCCCCGAGGACATCGTCGGCATGGTCGTCTCGAAAGGGGTTTTGACCGTCCGCGGCGGCATGACTTCCCACGCGGCAGTCGTCGCGCGGGGCATGGGCCGCTGCTGCGTGTCCGGTTGCGAGGCCATCAGAATGAACGAGCACGCGAAATACTTCGAGCTCGGCGGGAACAGGTACAACGAGGGCGACTACATCTCCCTGGACGGCTCCACCGGCAACATCTACGGCGAGGATATCCCCTCCGTCGAACCGGAGATCTCCGGCAATTTCGCCCTGTTCATGAGCTGGGCGGACAGGGTCAGGAAGCTGAAGGTGCGCACGAACGCCGACACCCCTCACGACGCCGCGAAGGCCGTGGAATTCGGCGCGGAGGGCATCGGCCTCACGCGGACGGAGCACATGTTCTTCGAGGAGGACCGCATACCCAAGATCCGCAAGATGATAATGTCCGACACCAGGGAGGAGCGCGCGGCGGCGCTTAACGAGCTGCTCCCGTTCCAGAAGGGCGACTTCATCGGCATTTTTGAGGCGATGGGCGGCAGGCCGGTCACGATACGCCTGCTGGATTCGCCGCTGCACGAGTTCCTGCCGACCACGGACGAGGCCTACGAGGTCATGGCGAGGGACATGGGCAAATCCGTCGAGGAACTGAAGACCAAGGCCCACGCCCTGCACGAGCTCAACCCGATGTTGGGTCACAGGGCCAGCCGCCTGGTCGTCAGCTATCCCGAGATCGCCGAGATGCAGATCAGGGCCATAATCGAAGCGGCGATAGAGGTCAAGCGGAACAAGGGCTTCGACATAGTACCGGAGATAATGGTCCCGTTCATCTGCGACATCAAGGAGCTTCGCTATATCAAGGACATCATTGACAGGACGGCCAAAGCGGTCATGGCGGAGAGCAGCATTGAGCTCGCCTACATGGTCGGCACGATGATAGAGATCCCCCGCGCCGCGCTGACCGCCGACCAGATCGCCAAGGACGCGGAGTTCTTCTCCTTCGGGACGAACGACCTGACGCAGATGACCTACGGCCTGTCCAGGGACGACGCCGGGATCATCCTCAAGGACTACATCGACAGGAACATCTTCGAGGGCGACCCGACGGCCAAGCTCGACCAGGTCGGCGTCGGCGCGCTGATGAAGATCGCTGTCGAAAAGGGCAAGGAGACCCGCCCGGGCATCAAGCTGGGCATATGCGGGGAGCACGGCGGCGACCCATCGAGCGTGGAGTTCTGCCACAGGCTTGGGCTGAATTACGTGTCCTGCTCGCCGTTTAGGGTGCCGATAGCGAGGCTGGCGGCGGCGCAGGCAGCGCTGAAAAAGCAGTGAAAAACGAAAGATGAAAGATGAAAGATGAAGGATGAAAGATGAACGTTACAGCGGTTCACCTAACAGATGGCCCGTTGTCACCCTGAGCGAAGCGAAGGGTCTTGAGGATTCTTCGCTCTGCTCAGAATGACAGATTTTTGATAATTTTCAAGTAACGCTATAGGAAACCTTTATAAACCCCTTTTTGTCATTCTGAGCGTAGCTAAGAATCTTGTTTTTTGGTTATTAAGATCCTTCGCTTCGCTCAGGATGACTGTTAATAGAGGTTACCTATAGTGGTTTTTTGTTTGTCGCTGAACTGGTGTTGATAAATGGAGCCTGTCTTTGATATAATCATATTAAAGGCAGGCTTTGCTATAGTCATTCAACTAAAAAATGTTCCAAGAGGAGGCGTTCCAATGAATTTCCACGGCATACCCCAAAGTGTTTATATCAAGTCCTTCGAATGGCCGGGCGAAAGGCTGCCGTATCCGGAAGCGGACGTCAAGGGCGACACGTACCCGATGACCTGGGCGGCCGACGGCGAGATCTACGCCTCCGCCGGGGATCCGGGCTGGGGCGAGAGCGTGAGCGGCCTGGACGTCGAGAAGTTCACCGGCGGGCCGACGGACTACAGGATTACCAAATACAACGACATGAACGACTACACCGGCTGGGGCGGGGCGGGCGCGAAGCCGTCCGGCATGATCTGCGTGGACGGGATGCTGTATCTGGCGTTCCAGAACTTCCTCGGCTGCGGCAGGCCCGTCCAGAGCGTGAAATCCCAGACCGGAAGCGACGCCCACATCGTCTGCTGCGACCCTAAGTGGAACGCGTGGAAGCCCTCGTTCAAGGCGATAACGGAGCCGATGTTCCCCGGCTCGCGCTTCGGTGGGCCTGCTTTCGTCAATTTCGGCAAGGACAACGAAAACGCCCGGGACGGGTATGTCTACGCGGTCTCGGGCGACCAATGGGACAACGGCAGCAACGTCCGGCTCGGCCGCGTCCCTAAGGAGCGGATATGCGACAGGGGCTATTGGGAGTTCGTCAGCGCGTTTGATAAAAACGGTTTCCCGGCCTGGAACCGGAGCCTCGACGAGGCCATACCGATCCTGAGCATACACCGGTTCGTCGGCCTGCCGGAGATGGTGTACGTCAGGAAGCTGAACCGCTACCTCTTCTTGACCTGGCGGCTGCACGAGGATTTCAGCCCGACCGACGGGACGGATCTGCTGATCCTGGAGGCGCCGGAGCCCTGGGGCCCGTTTTCGCTGGTATATTTTGAGGAATATTGGGAGGGCAAGGAGTTCAACCCATATTGCCCGCGCGTGCCGCTGAAGTGGATCGAGGAAAACACGGCCGGTTCCGCGGCGGCCGCGGACGGAGTGACAGGATACATGCAGTTTTCCGGGAGCTGGAGCGACGGCGGGAAGGGGTATTACCGGTCGAATGTCAGGAGGTTCAGGGTGGGGGTGTAGGTGGGATGGCAGCAAAACACGAGGCGCAATTTGTCGTCGAAAAGGAGCCAAAGTCTGATTCAATAGAGCAGATCGTTTCCATGATAAAAGCATATGCGGGAAAATATTTTACGGAGGACTTCGCGGACGATGTGCGCATAGACGCGCCATATCAGAGATTATGCTGCCTGAAAAGCGGGGATGAGATCATATCGTGCATTATGTTCACCTGCCTCGACGGTTATCCTCATATCACCGCGATGGCCACAAGGCGTGATTATGTGGGTAAAGGGTATGGAAAGCAGCTGATGCGGCATTTTGTAGATTATGTATCGGAGCTTGGATTTAACGGTATTGAGTTGTACGCCTGGTCTGAAAAGACAAAACCCGTGTGCGCCTCAACGCAGGAGTTCTATAAAAGTGTCGGATTTACAGTGGAGAGCGAGCATATGGGCTTATGGGCTCCGGATATGATAACGGTCAAGATGAAAAAGTCCTGGTAAGGGTGGAAACAATATGCATTTTTATGAAATGTATAAAGATTAGTGACATACAGGTGTCATAAATGTTCCGTTATAATAGAGAAAAGGCAACCTCTATTAACTGTCATCCTGAGCGAAGCGAAGGATCTTGAATAGCCAAAATATAAGATTCTTCGCTGCGCTCAGAATGACAATATGAGGTTTTTAGAGGTTGCAAAAAAACGGAGGCGACGAGGATGGAATTTCGTGAGGAAAGAGGAATAGGCTATTGCGGGCTGGCCTGCGTGTTGTGCGGTTATGACGACAACTGCCCCGGCTGCAAGGCGATAATCGCGGCCGGACATGACTGCTCCGCCGGGAAATGCGCTTTCGACATGAAGTCTGAATTTCCGTCTGACGGCGAAAACGCGGCTGCGCCGCACCGGACTCTTCATTCGGTTCCTGTTTATGGCTGCTATGCTTGCCCTGAATACGATTCATGCGAAGAAAAAATGCCGCACGGCAAGCGCAGCCGTGTGTTCAACCGTTACGCGCGGGAGTTTGGGGAGCAGGCGCTGATTGACCGTCTGCGTGTCAATTACGAGAACGGGATTACATATCACACGCCGGACAAATCGCCCGGCGACTACGACAAGCTCGAAACCGAAGAGGAGATTTTTCAGCTCCTGCGGTACGGGAGAAACGATCCATACGCGAAATGCCCGGAATTTGACACGGAACATTTTCATTTGAGGCAGGTTCGCGAGGAAGACGCGGAAGATCTGCTCTGCTTTTACGGCGACCTGAGCGAGTGGATGTTCAATGGCAACGCTTGGTGCAACGGCATTTTTTCCTCCAACCGCCCGACTGCGGAGGAAATGCGCAAGTGCATTAATTCTTGGCTGGACGAGTATAAAAACAAGTTTTACATCCGACTGTCCGTGATCGACAGGGCAACGGGAAAGCCTATCGGCACGGTAGAAGTATTCGACAACTTTGACAGGGCAAAACGCGGAGCCGCCTTACACATCGACCTATCCGTCCCTTATGAAACACGGACTTATATCGCGGAACTGCTTAACCTCGCTGACGAGGAACTTTTCCGGCTTTTCGGCTTCCGGTATCTCATCATATGGGCGCTTCCCAATGCTGCGGAACGGATCGCGGCGTTGAACGCCGCCGGATATAAGATATTCGAATCGGATTCCCGCGAGAATTATTACATGAAAAGGAGCCCTGATTATGGAGATTGATATTTGTCCGCTGACACCCGATCTTGCGGAGGATTACGCGCGTTTTTTTGACGTTACCCCGCACAACGAAGGGGAAGGCGGGATTAAATGCTATTGTGTAGTCTGGCGAGGCGACAGTTCCTATACAGGCAATGGCGATCACTGGTTTCCCACTCAGGAGGAAAGAAGGGAACGAGCTGTCCAATTCGTTAAAAATGGCGATCTGCAAGGCTATCTCGCCTATCGCGGCGGTGAGATCGTGGGATGGTGCAACGCCAACGCAAACTGTCAGAGCGGCGTCAATTTTTTGCGCTCTTACTGGCCGATAGAGGAATACCGCGCGGATATCAAGGTAAAATCCGTATTTTGTTTTGTGATCGCGCCGGAGATGCGCAGGAAAGGCGTGGCCACTAAATTATTAACACGCGTTTGCAAAGACGCGGCTGACGATGGGTTTGATTTTGTCGAGGGTTACGCCAACGCAATTAATACAGCCCCTGATTTTCAGGGGCCTGTGATGATGTATGAAAAATGCGGGTTTATCAGATACGCCGAACGGGAAGGTAAAGTAGTTATGCGCAAATATTTGAAGGGTTAAGAAATGGATAAAACAACGGAACGAATTCAGCGGCGGCTTATGCACGGCTTGTATTTATCGCGCAAATGCGAGGACATAGTACAACTCTCGCGCGAGCTTCTCGGGCTGCACTGCTGGTTCCACCGCAACGTGGCCTTTTCCGCGCTGATTCGCGGCGCGGATCTGACAGGCTGGAAAACCGCGCTGACCAAAACATGGATACACCACGCTCTTCACGGCGTCGCATATGACGAACTGCCGACGCTGCTCGCCGTTCACGCGGGCGGCTGGTCGGCGCAGGAATCCGCAGTTGAATCATCTGCGGATTCCCAAACGCGCCTGCTCGCCATGCATCCGGGCTGGCGCTGGGGGGAGCCGTACAGGGAAATAGCCGACAGAGTTGTGAGCCTCATGGAGGACGGCGTATATTCCCGCGCCGAAATGCGCCGCATATTCGCTTATGATTATGACCGGCAGACAATCGAGCGGGCGCTGTCGCCGTGGGGCGGCGTTTTCTGCGAGTTGGCGCGGCTTGGCAAGGTCGCCTTCCGCGACATGACCAGCCGCGATTTTGATTTGATAAGCGCCGAGCCGACGCAAACGCTCGACGAGGTGTTGCCCGGATTGTTCAGAAGATTCCTCATGGCTTACGGCCCCGCGACGCTGGCGGACGCGGCGTGGTTATTCGGGTTATGGAAAGATGATAAGAAAAAGTTGTCCGCGCTGAATTTGGACGAGTTTTCACGGCTCGAAAATAATGGGAGTGTTTATTACTATGTTGACGATCATGCTGATATGGGCGATATTCCCGAATTGACGCTGCTGTCCGGTTTCGACCCGCTGATCGTGTCGTACACGGAGCGGAGCGCGGTTCTGCCGCCGGAATATAAAAGCGCGGTCATCATGAAATCAGGCATATGCCTCCCGACAATCGCAGTGAACGGGCAGGTAGCGGGCCTTTGGAACATCAAAAAAGGTGAGCCGGTTGTAGAGTTTTTCAAGGCACAACCGAAGCGGGTAAATGATGCCGCTCTTGATTGGGCAGACGATATTCGGCGAAAAACTGCGGGATACCGGGATAAAGATTTTTTTCATGTATAAAACCACCTCCGCTATTTTATTCGCCCTGGTAAATCGTAAATACAAACTCCGACTTGTTTTCGCTAAAACTGGATATATCCACTTCAAACATGCAGTTCCAATGCTTGCCTTTCCAATCGAAGCCGAACTCGGTTTTGTCAGATACATATTTTTCAGCGGCCGCTGCATTCATGCCTACATCGCCGAAACTGAACTCATAATATTCCTGCCCGTCGACGTCGTTGAGGGATATATCAGCGTTGACGATTGTATAACCTTCCGGTGGGCCGAACGGCACCGGGTACTCGTCGGCGGACGGCCAGGCGCCGGTTTTGGCGATTATCACGTTAAACTGAACAAGCGTATCTATTTGAAGGTCTAAGTATACTGTATACGCGCCTTTTTCGGCGGTATAGTCGTAATCGTATTCGCCGACGCTTTTTGTCACCGTCCAGCCGGCGTCTTTCAGCGATTGCAAATATTTGTCGAGGTCGGCCTGGCTCGTTTCCCCGGCCTTGATGATGATCTCACCGTCGGAATCCGGCCCGGTGAAGCCGGTGATCTTGCCGTATGGGTACGCGGGCAGATCGGGGACTATATCGGCGGGCCACTTGTCGTTCAGACCGCCGGTAATATTGCCGCCGCCGGGCAAGTCGCTGGGCAGGGCGTCCAGCGCGCCGCTTAACGCGTCGCCGGACTGCGGAGAGCCGGAGTTATCCGCCGGAAACCCCGGTTGCGTTGTTCCGGCGGGAGAAGATGTACTCGTACCTGCGGCGGTATTTTTACCTGTCGCCGCAGCCGGTTGACCTGTCGCGCCGTCGTTTTGTTTTACGGAAACGGCGCAAGCAGCGAGGGAGAACGCCAGTACCAACGCGAGAATAAGCGCGGATAGTTTTTTCATTGTCGTTAATTCCTCCTTGTTTGTTGTCTGCTCATTTCTGTGTCTCCAGCCCCGCCGCCCGGAATGGGGCGGCGGGTACGATAATTATTATACTGAAGGCTTGACAAAGGCGCTATAACCGTCAGCAGTTGTTGTGCGAGCGGGAGTATCAATATATAGCCAAGTGTATCCAGTCCAGTTACCGAAGGCAGGCTTTTCAGAAAAATAGAACGGCCAAACTTCATCATTACTTGCTTTATCTGTATAATCTCTGCTCCCGTCCCCTGTTTTTTCTTTATAAGAATAACGTACATTTGTACAGTATACCTTGTCGCCGCTAACGGAATAATTACCTTTTACAGTTACCGTTCCCGGATTGTAAGTTGTGTCAATTTGACCAGTAACGGGATTATACATAACACCTTTATTACTCAAGTAATGGGTAAATGTGCCATCACTTTTGAATTCTATCCAGTTATTAGAATTACTCGTGAGTTAAAAGTTCTCCAATGTAAATAAGTTGAAACAATCAGCGCACCCAAGAAGTTATACAATGAGTTTGCGAAGACTTAAAGTATAGCCA
>WQUN01000174.1 GCA_009782085.1 Bacillota bacterium | reverse complement strand
TATCACGCGGCCCTTTCGCGTGGACATCTTGCCCCACTCGAAACTCATGAGCCCGTAAGGTATGTGGACAATGTCGTCCGCCCAGGCGTACCCCATCAAAAACAGCACCTTGCGCCATTGGGCGAAGTGCAGGCTCTGGGCGTAGTCGGTCACAATCAGGCACTTGTCAAAATGATATGTCCGGTATCTGTCCAGCGCCGCGGCGATATCCCGCGTGGGATACAGAGTCCCGCCGTCGCTCCTTAGGATCAGGCACGGGGCCATGTCGTACTCCGAAAGATCCACGATCATCGCGCCCTCGCTTTGCACCATCAAGTTTTTCTCCCTGAGCTCCTCGACGACGGCGTCCATCTTGTCGTTGTAATAGCTTTCTCCCCTAAACAAATCAAATTTGACGCCCAGCCGCTCGTAAGTCTCCATGTATTCCCTCATACTCAGCTCGCAGAACCATTTCCAGAGCCCCAGCGCCTCCGCGTTTTTGTTTTGCATTCTCAGCATCCAGCCCCTGGCCTCGTCCTCCAGCGCCGGGTCCTTTTCGGCTTCCGCGTGGAAACGGACGTACAGCTCCGTCAGCGCGTCTATGCCTCGTTCCCTGACGTCCTCCTCCGCGCCCCATCTTTTGTAGGCCGTCACCAGTTTGCCGAACTGCGTTCCCCAATCCCCCAGAAAATTCAGCCCGAACGTGTTGTATCCCAGGCATTTGAATAAGTTGTACAGGACGCGCCCGATCAACGTGGTGCCCAAATGGCCTACGTGGAAATGCCTGGCCACGTTTGGGGAGGAATACTCGACTATGACGGTTTTCCCGGCCCCCATGTCCGAATCGCCGTAAGCGTCCCGCTTCTCCAGGATCTCGCCCAGGATCTCCCGCGCGTAGCCCGCCTTGTTGACAAAGAAATTCACATATCCTCCTACCGGCGCGATTTCGTCTATAAACCCGGGCTTATTTGCCCCGAGCGCCGCGGCCAGTTCCTCCGCGATGACCTTTGGGGCCGTTTTCCTGGCCTTGGCCAGCCTGAAGCACGGGAAGGCGTAATCCCCCTTGCCGGCGGCCGCCGGCGCTTCTATCGACGCCAGGATATCCGCGTATTCCATATCGAAGCAATAGCCGCTTATCCATTCCGCTATTTTTTCCGAAAAACTCATCGTATTCCTCCGATATTATATCTTTGGCTTGATTATTTGGATGCCATGCCGCAGAACATTGACCTCCGCGGGCAGATCCGGCCCGCTCTCCCCGTCCACGTCCGTCTCCCGGAAGACCGGCAGCTCCGAAGCCGCCAGGCATTCGACTCTGTAGCCGCTCCCCTTCGTCAGAATCAGCGCCGGATCGTCGATATGCCGGCCCCAAAGGGCTTTCAGGAACAGCACCGTCAAATCCCGGATCGGTATTGCCTTTACCGCGAAGAGTTCAAACAGGCCGTCGTCGAGCACAGCCCCCGGCGAAAGTTTGTCAAAGCCGGCCGTGCAGGAGGAATTCAGGATCAGCAGCAGGCATATCTCCTCCTCTATTACTGCCCCGTCCACCGTGATCCGCACGGGGATCGGCGTCAGGTTCGGAAGCTGTCCCAGGCCCTTGATATAATAGGCCAGCGCACCGAAATTGTCCTTCATCGCGGTATCGACCTTGTGCGACACGTTCGTCAAAAGCCCCGCGCCGAACACGTTTATGAATCTTCGCCCATTGGCTTCGCCGACATCGCAGGGCGCGGCCTCGCCCCGGATCAGCGCGAGCGCGGCCGCCTCCGGGTTCTGCGGAATCCTCAGGTGCCTGGCGAAGTCGTTCGACGTCCCTGCCGGAATTATCCCCAGCGGCGCGCCGACGCCGTGTTCCACCATCGCGTTCACCACGGTGTTCACGCTGCCGTCGCCGCCGGCCGTCACTATGAGGTCGTAATCCCGGTTTTCCGTGAACGCGGCGGCGAGCGCCTCCGTTTTCACGCCCCGTTGGAGATGTATCGCGTAGCCGGCGTTCTGGAATATCTCGGCGCAGGCGTCCAGGGATAAACGGAAACTCTTGTCGCCGGCGTCGGGGTTGTAAATTAGCCGCATTTTCTTCATGTTATCACCCGCCGCTTGCAGGGACGGCGCGCCCCGCGTAATATCAATCTGCTACTTATTTGTCAGTTTAACGCCTTGACCTTTGTCCTGGCTATCTCGTATATTTTTACCAAAATCACCAGGACATAGGCGTTGTAGAACATTATCGCAGACGCCTCCGCGATCTTGGGCAGCCACAGCAATAAGAAGGGCTTGTCCGACGTCAGCATGTAGGCGCGGAGTATGTAGGTGTTGACCGTGCTGGCCAGGAGCGAGGGGATCCCGGCTGAAAACAGCAGCTTATTGAACAGTGGCGACATACGCCGCCCGATCAGCAGAGTCACGATGCCCACGACGCCGACGATCATCAGCCCGGCCGTTGCAAACAGGGTTTTCGCGCCTATGCCGGAGAGCCAGCCTATATAGGCGCAGCCGGGCAGCGCCCGCGTCAGGACGAGGTTGACACCGCCGTACAGCGCGGCGGCCCCGAATACGCAAAAGAGAGCCCCGGAAACCGCCGTCTCGCGCAGTTTTTCCATTTTCTTCCATAACAGGCCTGTCAAAACGCCCTGCAGCGCCATGTTCACGGTTATCCACGGGATATAGCCGCCTGTCGGATGCCAGACAAAAGATATGACATCCAGCAGCCCGAACACGACGCCCCCGAACACGGGGCCGAAGGCGACCGCCGGGAACTGCGCGAAAGGCCCGCTGAAGGAGACGCGTATCACGGGCGCGCCGGCGACCGGCAAGGTAAAGCTGGCCGCCCTGAGTATCAGCGCGGCGGCGAGCAGGAGGGCGGAGACGGTCATACGGCGTATATCGAAGGCGCTTTTTGTCACGCGGGGCACCACCCTTTCGTCGGGAGCTTTCAGCACAATATTGTCGTTTCGTTTGAAATTTAGCTTCAAACTTCGCGCGAAACGCCCCTGCACATTGGTCGTTTCGCGCTCGTTTTCAGCTCATTTCAAATCGAAACGACTTCACGGCCCGTCCCATAATATATCACTAACCAAGGTCCGGGCGCAAGTTCCGGAATGGTGTTATACGAATCTCGATTAAAATCTTCACAGTCTGTCGCCTAGAACGCCGTAGAAGCGTTCGGCGTTTCGGCTCAGCCTGTGAAGTTTTAATCTGAGATTCGTATTAGTCGGAAATAAGGTTGAATTGCCAAATATTCAAAACATACAGTAGGGCGGGGGCTTGCCCCCGCCGGGAACTCCCGTATGACCGCATGGCACGGCGGGGGCAAGCCCCCGCCTAATACGAATCTCAGATTAAAACTTCACAGGCGGAGCCGAAACGCCGAACGCTTCTACGGCGTTCTAGGCGACAGACTGTGAAGATTTTAATCGAGATTCGTATAACACATGCGGCGCGTAATTCAATATAGATAAGGTATGTTTCTTAGACATTTAGCATTATCAATCTTATTTCCGACTAACACCTCCGGTATAGATTCGCAGGTTAAAACGGCAGCTTCACGAGCGTGTTTATCTCCTTTATCACGTATGTGAACACGAACTGCAGCAAAAAGTACAGGCTCCCCAAAATGCAGGCGATGTTCAGTATCTTCTTTTGCTGCTCCCTCTTTTCGGTGTCGAGAAAGGCCTCTATCACAGTCTGCATTATGGATATGAACAACAGCTGGGCTATCAGCAGCAATAACTGGTTCATATGTACCTCCGCGAATCGTAGCTATAGTTTATATATACTCGCGGCGGATTTGAAATATTTACAAAAGTGGTTTCGGAGTATATTATATAATATATCCTTTCGGGGAGGCAATCGGAATGAAAAAACTCCTGAAGCTCGTCTTCGCGCTGGCCGGGATACTTGGCTTTATGTCGGCGGCAAACTATCTGACGTTCCACAAAGCCGGCGGCGCGCCCGCGCAAACGAAAAACAGGCGCCTTTTCTACGACTGGCGGCACGGCAAGATCAGCTACACCGCGGCCGGCCGCGGCCGGCCCATACTGCTGCTCCACAGCCTTTTCCCCGGTTCGTCCTCCGCGGAGTGGCGGCGCGCGGCCGCCTTGCTGTCGAAAAACCACAGGGTTTATTCGTTCGATTTTCTGGGCTGCGGCTTTTCGGATAAGCCGGATATTTCCTATTCCGCCTATTTATACGCCTCCTTAGCGAACGACTTTATCCGGGACGTTATCGGGCAGCCCGCCGTCGTCGCGGGCAGCGCGCACTCGGCCCCGCTGGCGGCCGCCGCCTGCCAGCTTCGCCCGGAGCTCTGCGAAAAGCTGATTTTGGTCTCGCCGCTGGAATCCGAAGGCCCGGTCGGCTCGCCGTCCGCTTTTGGGACAATGCTGGGCCGGCTGATAGCTTTGCCCGTCGCCGGCACGTTTTTATACTCGCTCGCCGTCAGCCGCCGCGCGCTCGGCGCTTTCCTGAATAACAACCTCGCCGTGAAAACGAACGTCCGTGACGATCTGCTCGCGGACTTCTATCAGGCCGCGCACGAGGGCGGGCCGGATTCCAGATTTTCCTACGGCGCGTTTTTATCCGGCTTTTGCGGCGCGGATTGCAGGCAAAGACTTTCTAAAATCCAAAAGCCGGTCCTCATCATAAATAAAAAGGCCGGCCTTTTCCCGCATATTGACCGGCCTGAGGAGTTTTGCAGGACGGCCGGGAAATTTATTGATAATTAAGTGATAATCACGTTCTTCCCGCTGTTTTTGCCCTCGTACAGTTTTTCATCGCACTTTTTGATGATCTCGACGATCGGCTCCCCGGCGTATTGGCACAGCCCCGCCGTAAACGTAAAAGCTATCGGCGTTCCGTTGTAATCCGCGTCCGCGCGGGAGACGGCGTCCTTGATCTTGGACATGGCCAATTGGGCGGCCTGCAGTTCGCACCCGGCCATCACGACCAGGAATTCCTCCCCGCCCCAGCGGCAGACCAGGTCTGTCGAACGCAGATTCCTGGTCAGGATTTCCCCGAGATATCTCAGGATAAAGTCCCCGCCGTCGTGGCCGTAGCTGTCGTTTATGCCCTTGAAGCCGTCGATGTCGAGCAAGGCGAAGCACACGTTCCCGTAGCCGCCCTCCGCGACTTTCCTGAAATACACCTTGTCTGCGAAACGCCTGTTTTTCAGCCCTGTCAGGGAATCGATGTAGGATTCTTCCTTTATCTCGCTGATCTGCCTGGAGTAAAACGTCTTTTCCAGCTGGGTGACCAGCATATGCAATATCAGTTCGAACAGTATGAAAAACAGCGCGACAAAGACGTTCACCCTTCGCAGGAACCAGTCCTCGCGGCCGGAGAACGGCGGGTCAAAGACCAGGCCGACATAGATCGCCCCGTACCAGACCAGGCACAGCAGCACGGCTATGTTCAGCCTCTCCGACTGTTTCAGGTCAAAGATCAGATATTGGGCCAATATAAGGGGAATGATGAAGTCCTGCGCGTCGACGTTTGGGCCGAAGCAGGCCGCGACGACGCCGCTGTAAAGCGCGACTTCGGCGGTGATCAGCATGGAGGCGGCTTTTTGACGCCCCGAACGGATCAAGGCGATCACGACGAAATACACCAGACAGCTCGCCAGATTCACATAGGTCATGAACGGCAGGCCGACAACCGTGAAATAGAACATAAAAAACAAATGGGGCAGCAAAATCGAGATTCCTATGATGTATAGGAACGTCGTGCCCTTAAACACCTTTATGTCCTCGTAATTCACGTATCTGCGGCAAACATAGTCGATTATCCGGTACATAGGTCGATTCCCCGCTGTCGGCGTGTGGTCGGTTCAAGTAACGCTGTCGGTGCTGTCGACGCTGTTGATTCTGTTGATTCTGTTGATTCTATTGATTCTATTGATTCTATTGTTTTCCATAATCGTCTCAAATATTATCCGTTATTTGCGCGGCGGCTCGGTTATATACCGGATGCGGAAAAGATTTGCCGGCTAGGTGACGGATGGTAACCCATATAAATCCTTTTTTGTCATTCTGAGCGCAGCGAAGAATCTTAGCTTGGCTTTTTATGATCCTTCGCCTCGCTCAGGATGACAGTTTATCGAGGCTATTCATAAGGTGTTAGCCGGAAATAAGGTTGAATTGTCAAAAAGTCAAAACATACAGTAGGGCGGGGGCAAGCCTCCGCCCCAAATATGCGGCGCGTCATTCAATATAGAAAGTTATGCTTCTTATACATTTAGTATTATCAACCTTATTTCCGACTAACACCATTCATAACCGGCGCGGCGGCTCGGTTATAAAAAGCGCGTCGCTTCCGGCGCGCTTTGCGAATTTGTTTCCTATACTAATCCGTCATGTCATTTTCTTCATTGCCTATATCCTCTATATCGTCATCCTCTGTATCGTCGCTCACATCCCCGATATCGTCCTCGGTTTCCTCCGCGCTGCCGTTCGTTTCCGCCGCTGCCTCAACCCTGTTTTCCGTCCCGTTCTCGCAGTCGTCCTCCGCGATCTTGGCCACATCCACTACAGTGACGCCCTCGCCTAGGTTTATCAGCTTAACCCCCTGTGTGACCCTGCCTAAAACGGAGATGTCAGCGATCCGTAGCCGGATGATCACTCCCTCGGAGTTTATTATCATCAGCCCCTCCCGGTCGTTCACCATGCAGACTCCGGCCAGGGGCCCGGTCTTTTCGGTTATCCTGTAGACCCGAAGGCCTTTGCCGTTCCGGCGCTGGGCCCTGAAAACGCCGGCGTCGGTGCACTTGCCGTACCCGTTCTCGGACACGAACAGCACTCGCGCCTCCTCGCCGCCGCCGTCCGGGAAAACCCCAGCGCCCACAACGCGGTCGCCCTCCGCCATGTCTATGCCCCTGACGCCGGCGGCCGTCCGCCCCACAGGCCGCACTCCGGCCTCGCCGAACCTGATGCCCATGCCGTTCCGGGTGGCTATGAATATGTTCTTCTCCCCGTCCGTCCGCAGGACCGCTATTAGCTCGTCGTCCTCGCGGATGTTCAGGGCGATCAGCCCGCCCTTGCGGATGTTCTCGAACAGATCCAGCGACGTCTTTTTGACGGCGCCGTTCTTGGTGACCATCACGAGGTACTGCCCCGGGTCGAACTCCCTCACGGGGATCACGGCGGCGACCTTCTCCCCGCCGTTTAGGTTGAGCAGGTTCACGATCGCCATGCCCCTGGCGGTCCGCCCGGCCGGGGGTATTTCGTAAGCCTTCGTCCTGTAGACCCGCCCCTGGTTCGTGAAGAAAAGCACGTAGTCGTGCGTGCTGGCCACGAACAGCGATTTCACCAGGTCCTCGTCGCGCACCTGCATCCCCATGACGCCCTTGCCGCCGCGGTTCTGGCTCTTGTAAGTGGCCGTCGGGATCCGTTTTATATAGTCCAGATGCGTCATGGTTATGACGCTCGATTCTTCGTCTATCATGTCCTCCAGGTCGATCTCGCCCTCGTCGGCGTCGATCAGTATCTTTGTGCGCCTCTCGTCGCCGTATTTGGCCTTGAGAACCAGTATCTCCTCTCTTATGACGGAATACAGCCTGTTCTCGTCGCTGAGGATGAGCTCCAGCTCTTTGATAAGCGCCTCCAGCTCAGCGTACTCCTGCTCCAGTTTTGCCCGCTCCAGCCCCGTCAGGCTCCTAAGCCGCATGTCCACGATAGCCCCGGCCTGCTCCTCGGAGAGGGAAAACCTCTCCTGCAGTCGCGCCCGCGCCGTCGTACCGTCCTCCGACGAGCGGATTATCGCGATGACCTCGTCGATGTTGTCCAGCGCGATCAACAGGCCCTCAAGGATATGCGCGCGCTTGAGGGACTTGTTCAGGTCGAACCTGGTCCTGCGCGTCACGACGTCCTTCTGGTGGTTCAGGTAGTGGACGAGCATCTCCTTTAAGTTCAGTATTTTGGCCTCGCTGCCGACAAGGGCCAGCATGATGACGCCGAAGCTCTCCTGCAGGGAAGACAGGGAATAGAGCTTGTTCAAAACGACGTTGGCGTTGGCGTCCTTGCGGAGCTCTATGACGACCTTCACGCCGTCCCGGTTGGACTCGTCGCGTATGTCGGTTATGCCCTCGACTTTTTTGTCCTTGACCAGCTCGGCCATCTTCTCGATCAGCTTGGCCTTGTTGACCTGATAGGGCAGTTCGGACACCAATATCCGCTCGCGCCCGGCCGCGCCCGGCATTGGCTCTATCACGGCCGACGCCCGCACGATCACCTTGCCCCTGCCCGTCCTGTACGCCTGACGGACGCCGGAGAGCCCCAGTATGGACGCGCCCGTCGGGAAATCCGGGCCTTTGACTATGTTCAGAAGCTCGTGTATCTCCGTCTCGCGGCCCTCGTTCACGTGGTTGTCGATTATTTTCACGACCGCGTCTATGCATTCGTTCAGGTTATGCGGCGGGATGTTCGTGGCCATGCCGACGGCGATCCCGGACGAGCCGTTGACCAGCAGGTTCGGGAACCGCGACGGCAAAACCGTCGGCTCCTGAAACTCGCCGTCGTAGTTTGGGATGAAGTCCACCGTGTCCTTGTCAATGTCAGTCAGCATTTCCATCGCCAGCGGGCTCAGCCTGGCCTCCGTGTACCGCGAGGCGGCCGCGCCGTCGCCGTCCATAGAGCCGAAGTTGCCGTGGCCGTCCACCAATGGATAGCGTATCGAAAAGTCCTGCGCCATGCGGACCATCGCGTCGTATATGGCCATATCGCCGTGGGGGTGGTATTTGCCCATTGTGTCGCCGACGATGCGCGCGGACTTCTTGTAGGCCTTGTTCGGCGCCAGGCTCAGCTCGTCCATCGCGTACAGGATCCGCCTGTGCACCGGTTTCAGGCCGTCGCGGACGTCCGGAAGCGCGCGGGCCACTATGACGCTCATGGCGTACATAAGGAACGATTCCTGCATTTCCTTTTCGAGGTTCCGGTTCTGTATGCGGTCGGTGATATTACCGTTAAAGTCGTCCATTTCACACTCCGATATAGTAACGCTTAAGTCTCTTTTTCATCACACATCCAGATTCTGCACATATTTCCCGTATTCCTGTATAAATTCCCGCCTTAGCTCCGGCCTGTCGCCCATCAGCTGGGCGAATATCTGATCCGCCGCTATGGCGTCTTCCAGGTTCACCCGAAGAAGTATCCGCTTGTCCGGGTCCATCGTCGTCACCCATAGCTGCTCCGCGTCCATCTCGCCCAAACCCTTGTAGCGCTGTATCGGCTTGATCCCCTCGCGGCCGATCCGCTCCAGTAGCTGCTCAAGCTCCTTGTCATCGCTGACGTAATACTCGTTTTTGCCCTTCTCCACCTTGTACAAAGGCGGCTGGGCGATGTATATGAACCCGTTTTCGATCAGCGGGGTCATGAACCTGTAGATGAACGTCAGTATGAGCGTTCTGATGTGCAACCCGTCCACGTCCGCGTCGGTCATGATGATTATCTTATGATACCTCAGCTTGCCCATGTCGAAATCCTCGTGTATGCCGGTGCCGAAGGCCATTATCATGGATTTTATCGCGTCGTAGGACAGGGCCTTGTCCAGCCTGGCCTTTTCGACGTTCATGATCTTGCCCCTAAGCGGCAGGATCGCCTGGTTCCTGGGCGTCCTGGCGCTCTTGGCCGAGCCTCCGGCGGAATCGCCCTCCACCAGGAATATCTCGCAGAGCGCCGGGTCCTTCTCCGAGCAGTCCGCCAGCTTCCCAGGCAGCCGCCCGCTTTCGAGCGCGGACTTTCGCCTGACCAGCTCCCGCGCCTTCTTAGCCGCCTCCCGCGCGCGGGAGGCCAGAATGCACTTCTCTATGATCACCTTTCCGACGGACGGGTTTTCCTCCAGAAAATACTCCAGATATTCCGAAAGCACGGACTCCACGGCCGTCCTGGCCTCGCTGTTGCCGAGCTTCGCCTTTGTCTGACCCTCAAACTGGGGTTCCTCGATCTTGACACTCAAGACCGCGGTCAGCCCCTCGCGCACGTCGTCCCCGCTGAGCTTCTCCTGCTCCTTCAGCAGGCCGAATTTCCTGCCGTAGTCGTTTATAGTCCGCGTCAGGCCCGAGCGGAAGCCGGCCAGGTGCGTACCGCCGTCCACGGTGTTGATGTCGTTGACAAAGGTGTAGGTGTTCTCCAGATAGCCGTCGTTGTACTGGATCGCGACCTCCACGTTTATGCCCTCGCGCATGGCCTCGCAGTAGAAGACTTCCTCGAACATCGGCGTCTTGTTCTTGTTTATGTGCTGGACAAACTCGCGTATCCCGCCCTCGTAGAGGTATTCGCGCCTGTTCTCCAGGCCCTCCCTCATGTCCGTGAGTGTCAGTTTCAGCCCCTTCTCCAGGAACGCCGTCTCCTGGAAGCGCTGTTTCAAAGTGTCGAAGCTGAAATCCAGCTCGCTAAAGATCATATGGTCCGGCTTGAAGTGCACGAGGGAGCCGTGTTTGTCCGTTTCGCCGGTGATCTCCAGCTTGGACGTGGTCTCGCCCCTCGAATACGTCTGCTCGTAAATCTTGCCGTCGGTGTATATGGTGACTTT
>WQUN01000173.1 GCA_009782085.1 Bacillota bacterium | reverse complement strand
GCTATAAGATATATTTCTTCTGAAATAGACTTCCCACTGTCAGCTGAGCGCGGCGAAGGGGCTTAAAATCAAGATTCTTCGCTTTGCTCAGAATGACAACGCATACGGTGCATACGCCACGGCGAACGAGAATTTGTAGGGAACGGTCTTGACCGTTCCGCACTGTCAGGCTCGGAACGGTCAAGACCGTTCCCTACAAAACCGTTTTCACTGTCAGGCTCGGAACGGTTAAGACCGTTCCCTACAAAACCGTTTTCACTGTCAGGCTCGGAAGGTCGCCCACAAATTCCTTTTCATGGCGATGACGGCGAAATTTCCGCGGTCAGCCGGCCAATGTCAACAGGTTAAGGAGTAAACAACGGGGTTTACGGTCGGGGATGGAACCCCGACCCTACGGAATCCGCGATTTTGTAGCTGCGGGAGCCTCCCGCACCGCTTAACCTGTTGTATTGGTTTAATGCCTTTTCCAGGCTCCAGGCTCTTCTTTTTCCAGGCTTGACATTGGTCATCCGGCGGGAACCATCACACAAAACCCGCCGCTCCGGTAGACCTCGTCATAATCCCCCGCGGGAAAGCTATTCAGCTCGTCGGCCGCGTTTACCACATAGACCGCCGCGCGCCCCTCCGCCGCCGGTACGCGCGAAGCCTCGGAAAACCCGGCGTAAATATACCTCTCGCTATAGGTCAGCCAGTGCTCGTCCGCTCCCGGCGCCTTATCGCCCCGGAAATAGGCGGGGTCGGTCTTTTGCGCGAACAGCGTCAGTATCTCCGGGACGGCCGCGGAACCGCCGCGCTGGACGTCGGCGGTGATAAAGTACACGTCGGGATCCAGCTGTTCGGCGAAGCTCAGGCACCCGAGGAAATCCGCGAAGAAATACCCCTTGATCCCGGCGGCGTAGGAGCCGAAATACGCGTGGACAAACATGACAAACGCCAGCGCGTAGGCGGCCGCCAGCCCGGCCGCCGGCAGGCCGCGGAGCCGCGAAGCCGCGGCGCGGACGCCCACGCCGCAGAGGATGACCAGCGGGTAGAACACGATGTTGACGCGGTTCACGTTCACATTGTCCGTAATCAGCCCGGAAACCGCCGCGACGCAGAGCCAGACGAGCAGGAAATACGCCTTGCCGGTCTTTCGCCGCCAGAGCCAAAACGCCCCCAGCGCCGCGACGGGGAGCGAAAACAGGTAGAGCGGCCCGAACTCCGGGATCGTGTTCCACGGCAGGTCGGGCCTCTGCAAAAACGCCGTGTCCGCCAGCGAGACGAAATTCCGGACAAACTGCGCCGGTATATTATCGGAAAACGGCAGCAGATCCGACATCCTCCGCCCCTCCGGGAAGAACGCGGCCGTAAAAAGAGGCGTCGTGAGGCTCGGCAGGTGGAAATAGTTTATGACGACCACGGCGAGCGCGGGCCACGCGAAAAGCAAAAACACGCCCGCGCAGGCCAAAAGCTCCGCGGGGGAGACGAGCCTTTTGGCCAGCAAAACCGCGGCGTAAACGGCCAGCAAAAGCGGCACGGCGTAGAACGCGATCCCGTAGGTATACATGCACATGGCGAAAAAAAACATGGACAGCAACAGGGCGCGCCGGCACGGGACGCATGGGCGGGCGGCACGCGCAGCGTGCGGCCGGCCCGGGCGCGCCGTTTGGCCGTCTCCCGCCGCCCGGCTGTTTTGCGCTGTTTGGCCGTCCAATGCCGTTTGCATGTTCCGCGCCGTTTGGCCGTCTCCCGTTATTTGTCTGTCCCATGCTGTTTTCCGGCCTTGCGCGGCTTGGCCCTCGCCCGGCGCTTGACCGTCCCATGCCGTTTGACCGTCTCCCGCCGCCCGGCCGTAAACCCCTACATACAGCGCGTAAACCGCGAAAAGAACGAAGTGCGGGAACATGTTGCAGTCCAGCGCCCAGCGGCTCTGCATGATCTGCCACGGGTTCACCGCGGCGGCAAAAAGCGCGGCACAACCGGCCCCGCGCCCGAGCATGTCCCGGACGAACAGATACACGACCCACAGCCCGGCGACGCTGACCAGCAAACTCGGCAGCCTGACCGCCGCTATGTTAAAGCCGAACATTTTTATGAACGGGACCATCAGATAGGACATCAGCACGCTCATCTGCCCGTAGCCCCAGGCCGTGAAGAACACCGGCATGTGCATCCCGAAACGGTCGCAGCCGTAGAGGGAGAGCGAGTACGCGTCGTAAGCGGCCATGGCCTCGTCCTGGTTGACGCCGCCGGGGACCGCGCCCAGGCCGGCGGCGCGGACGGCGAGGCCCAGGAGCATAAGAAGGAGAGGGAGCCGGAAATATATGCCGCGGTTAAAGAATTTGAGGGATTTGAGCTTGTCCAAAGGCGGTTCTCCCGTATATGCGGCGTATGTTTTCTACCGTATCCATTCTAAACGAATGTTTTCCCGCTCTTCAATCACATCGAACTCATGGTGGTCGGAAGTTAAAAGCGTGCCGTCTGACACCAGTGTCTGCGCCAACGCGACAGAATCGGCGAGCGAAATCCGGTAGGACGCTTTCAGCCGTCCGGCCTCCTCAAAAATGTCTCCGCTTATTGCAGGAATTATTTGAATCGGCGACGCATAGACATTCGCAACCATGTTGCTCGCGGCTTCTTTACCATGTGCGCGATAATCCCCATAATACACTTCGAGCAGATTCAACACATTCATGATTAGCGCCGCGTCGCCGGAAACCGCCCTGTTATACACGCTCAATACGCGGTCGGAGCCTTCCTCTTGGGAAAGCAGCGCAATCAAGGCGCAGGCGTCCATTACATATACTTCGCTCACAATTCCAACTCCCTATCTTCCCGTTTCCATTCCAGGAACCTGTCAACCGTGAGCTTTCCGTCGGTATACATGCCTAGCAGCGGGCAGTTGTCCGAAACCTCTTTTACAGGCGTCAGCCGGACTTCCCCGTCCACCACGCGAACCGCGACTTTTTCGGCGCGTATCAGGCGGAACAGCGGTTCCGGCAATGTCCGCGCGTTTATCACCATTTCAGTCATTGTCAGCGCTCCTTACTTAAACCTTAGCTCTCTCTCCGCCCGTAAACCGTCCCGACGGCCTCCGCTATGATATACCTCGGCCTGTACTTGACTTCCTCGTAAATCTTCGCTATATATACCCCGATTATTCCGAGGCTTGTCATCAGCACGCCGCCGATTATCAGAAGCAGCAGTATCACCGTCGTGAAGCCCTCCGTCGACCTCCCCGAAAACTTCGCCCAGAGGGACTGCGCGCCCAGGACGACCGCGAACACGAAAAACAGGACGCCCGCGAACGTCACGATATGCAGCGGCGCGGCCGTGTACGACGCGATCGAGCCAAACGCCAGCCGGAACAGGGAAAACGGCCGCCACTTGGTCTTTCCGCCGGCCCGCTTGCCGACCTCGTAAAAGACCTTCGCGGTCGGCAGGCCCGTCCAGTTCGCCATGGCCCGGAAAAAGGTGGAGCGCTCCGGCATCTTGGTCAGAAGCGCGACGACGCCCCTGTCGAGCAGCTTAAAGTCGGAGGTGTTGCCCATGTCCAGCCCGGCGCTTTTGCCGAAGATGAAGTAGAACAGCCGCGCGCCGGCGCGCTTCAGGCGGCTTTCCTTCTGGCGCCTGATCTTGATCCCCTCGACGATAGCGTAGCCGCCGCCGAGCCAGAGCCCGAACATCTCCACCGCCGTCTCGGGGGGATGCTGCATGTCCGCGTCCATGACGATGACGCAGTCGCCGCCCTTGGCCTTCTCGAATTTCTCGAGACCGGCGAAAATGGCGCTTTCCTTGCCGAAGTTGCGGCTGAGGCGGACGCCGTTGACGAGCGGGTTCGCCCGGGACATCTCCGTTATGGCGGCCCAGGTGCCGTCCGTGGAGCCGTCGTCCACGGCCAGTATGTCCACGCTGACCGCTCCGAAGGCCGTGAAAACGGAGGAGATCGTCTTTTGTATGACGGCCTCCTCGTTGCGGGCCGGGATTATTATTGTGCATCTGTTGATCGGGGATCACCTCGGGGTT
>WQUN01000172.1 GCA_009782085.1 Bacillota bacterium | reverse complement strand
GGCAGAACGCCGCCCCTACAGTCAAAACGGCGAATTATCAGGATTTTGTAGGGGCGGCGTTCTGCCGCCCGCCCGTATCAACACTATTTGAGACTATAACAATCGGCAAAGGGGGACGGTCGCGGTGAAAAAACGCCTTTTCTGGTCTTTAACGGTCATTTTGTCGATCGTCTTTATATATTCGGGATCCCAGGTCTATCGCGCGCTCGACGTATACGGCTCAGAGGAAAACACCCACTCCGCCCTGCTGGGCATGAAGCCGGCAATGGGCGAGACGCCCGCGGACGGCGCGGATAAGTCCGGAATGGGCGTTGCAAATGACGCGGACAAACCCGGAATGGGCGTTGCTAACGGCGGCGCGGACAACGGCTGGATCGCCGGCATAAAGGCGATAAACCCGGATACAGTCGGATGGATAACGATTCCCGGCACAAAAGTGGATTACCCGATAGTTATGAGCCGCGACAACGAGGAATATCTCCACACCGACATATACGGGAACAAATCCCCCTCCGGCTCGATATTCGTCGATTGCGCGTGCGACGGCGACTTCGGCGGCTTCAATACGATAATCTACGGCCACCACATGAACAACGGCAGTATGTTCGGCACAATAAAATACTTCCGTGATAAAACTTTCTTTGACGCGAACAGGACGGGAACCGTCACGCTGCCGGACCGGGCGTTTACGCTGTATATATTTGCCTTTCTGAGCGTGGAGCCGGGCGACCCGGTCATTTACGACACGATAAGCGCGGACGGCGAAGGGGTTTCGGAATACATCGCCTATGTAAAAGCGCGCGCGGAGCGCTTCAGGGACGTCGATCTGAGCGCCTCTGACCATATCGTGACCCTCTCGACCTGCACAAACGGCCCCGGAGACAAGCGCATGGCGCTTTTGGCAAAATTATGCGCCTTTGATTAAACCAATTTTAAGGAGCAAACAACGGGGTTTACGGTCGGGGATGGAACCTCGACCTTACAGTATCCACGATTTTGTAGCTGCGGGTTACATCCCGCCCCGCTTAATACGAATCTCAGATTGATACTTCACAGGCGTGACCGTGAAGATTTTAATCGAGATTCATACGTCATATACCCAATGGTCTTGACCTTTCCGGGCTTGAGAGCGCGGAACGGTCAACCCGCAAATTTTCATTCTCACAATACCGGAAACGACATTCGTAGGGGCGAACTGTGTTCGCCCTTTGATTGTTAGGCCAGGTTTGGCAATAACTTGGTGCTGAAAGTCGGCCACGTGCTTGTCAGCAGGAACTGTCGGCCGAACAGCAAGGGTGTTCGCCGTGAGGCGGAATCTGAATGAAGCTGAAGGCAAAGTCCCGAACCGACGCGCAGAAATCATATTTGAGGCCGAAATAAGGCGGACGAACTTGCATGACAAAGCGAAGTCCTATGCTGCCCGAACCCTACACAGTAAATTTGGCGGTTACTTAAGACAGGTCAGTCTAATTTATGAAGAAATGCGCGAACCCATGTAGGGCAGGGGCTCTGCTCCTGCCGCTTTTGATCTATTTCTGGTTTACGGCGGGAGCAGAGCCCCCGCCCTACAATTATTTACCGCTGTAACAGGCAAATTCACGGGATTTAGACTGATCTGTTACATGGGATGATGGATTTCTCAGGATTAGTCGGTCTCGTAGAGGCAGACAACCAGAAATGGGCTATTCAAGCAGAAGTGGGAGTGGAACTCTGAGGCAAGGGTGCAGCAAATTTTCGTGGTATATCTATATCATAGGAAAATCGTAGAGGACGCCCCCCCAGGGCGTCCCGTTACCTGAATCTGCCGACAACAGCGGGACGCCGAGGGCGGCGTCCCCTACAGGCGTATAGTCGTTTCGTTTGAAATTGAGCTTCAAATTTCGCGCGACAGAACATTGGTCATCTCGCGCTCGTTTTTAGCTCATTTCAAATCGAAACGACTTTATCCCTCGAAAATTTGCTGCACCCCTGAGGCAACTTGGAAGCGCGGAGCATACTGACTGCATTGAATAGGAAGGGGCTGACTATTTTGCTGCGTCCCGCCGTTGAGGCGCAGCAATTTTCAGTGGGATACGAAAAAATATAAGCGTAAATTGCTGCGGTGATAAATTGCAGTAAACTTTTTCGGAAATTGATTTTTCGTTGTCAGCTGAGCGAAGCGAAGGGTCTTAAAATCAAGATTCTTCGCTTCGCTCAGAATGACAAACGCCAATTTCCGAAGAAGTCTGGAGAAAAACGGCAGTGAAAAATCCCGTGAAAAATCCCGCGGCAGATGCGCCGCGGGATTTTTTGGCAATCGTTCGTTTCTTATGCTGTCATATGCGGCCGGCTACGTAGCTTCTTATGCCGTCTTATGCGGCCGGCTCCGTAACCTCCGTCAGCCTGGCGATAATCGTCGTTCTCGCGTGGTCGAACTGGTACGAACATGTCGAGAGCGTTACGACGCGGTCGTTTGGCTCAAGCCCGAGGTCGCGGTAATAGCGGGCGTTGTTTTTGACATAGCTCAGAAAATCGCCCCACGCGCCCGGCGACGGCCCGTATATATACGGGTCGTCCCAGCCTACGACCAGGTAGGCGAAGATGTCCAGCCTGTAAGTCGCGTCCGGCAGGTAAAGCCAGCCAGTTGTGACGCTGTCCCAGAACTTCGGGTCGTCGAATTTCACCAGGTCGTGAAACATCGCGCCGGATTTCATGTTATGGCCGTAAATTACGGTGTCCCGGCCAGAGAGGTCGGCTTCGCTCCTATAGTCCATGAAAACCGTCCCCGCGAACGAATCGTTTTTTTCAATGTCCCGGTGCAGGTAGAAGCCGTTGTCCGGACCCTGCACCACGGGGTAATCGATCCGGGTATACGGAATCGTCACCCAGCCGACTGTTTCCGGGTTCTCGTCCCGAAGGGCTGCGACGCCCGGGTTGGAGAGCCTGCGCGGCGCGGCTGGGGATTGCGCTTTTTGCCGCGCTGTGTCCGCCGCGGCCACGGCGGAAGGGGGCTGCGGCCTGTAGCCGCTGACCCGGTCGCGCACGGCCAGCTCCGCTGCGTTCCCGCGGCCGATCCTGCAAATATCGGCCGCGTTTCCAGCAATGACACAGACGAGGACGACGGCGGCGGCGCGCCTCACGCGCGGCGCAGTCAGCAATCTAGGCTTACGCATCTCTGTCATTCCGCCCCCCGTCCCGTTTTTTCCCGTTCCGGCCGCCCTGCAGCGCTATCCTCAGCAGGATCAGGCAAATCACTATTGTCCAGACACGCAGCCAATACTGCGAGGTATCCCCCGTTTCGGGCAGATCCGGCGACGGGTTTCCGTGATAGCCGGAGCCGGTCGTTTGCCCGTCGGGTCTCCCGACTCCCGCGGGGTACATGTCGTCCGTCAGCGTCATAAGTTCCGTCGGCGTTGACGGCGAAGGCGTCGGAACATCCTCGCCCGCTGAGGCGTATGAGTTCCCCGGCGCTGCCGTCCCCGCGGCGGGCGGGGGAGACGCGTCAGCCGGCGGCGTGTTTTCCGGCGAAGTCGCGCTTGGGCGGGGCGTCGTTTTGTCGGAGGGAGTCGTCGGAACCGGTGTCGCGTCGTCCGGCGGGAGCGCCCCAACAGGGGGCCCTATTCCAACCGGAGGCTTCATTCCGGCCGGAGGCGTCGTCCCAGCCGGAGGTGTGGTTCCGACCGGAGGCGTCGTCCCAGCCGGAGGTGTCGTTCCGACCGGAGGCGTCGTCCCAGCCGGCGGCGTGGTTCCGACCGGAGGTGTGGTTCCGACCGGAGGCGTCGTCCCAGCCGGAGGCGTCGTCCCAGCCGGCGGCGTCGTCCCAGCCGGCGGCGTTGTGTCGGCCGGCGGCTTCGTCACGGATGGGGTGGGCGTGGGGCCGATATAGGTGTTCGTATAGGTTATGATGATTACGCCGTCCTCGTCCGTGGTTACGGTGAATTTGCCGGCGTAATCCGCCGCGCCGGCTTCTTCTATATCATAAGAGGCGCCGGGCGGCAGTGAAAACCCGCGCTGCTCTCCGTGTTTCAGTGTGAAGTTGTAGATCGTGTCAAACCCTTCGGAAGTTTGTATGACCGCGTCCGGCTCCGGCGTTTCGGACGGCGCCCGGTTTATGCCCAGTGAGGAGGAGGAAGCCGTTTCATCCGCCGTATCCGTTCCGAGCGCGGAGGAGGAAGCCGTTTCATTAGCCGTATCCGTTCCGAGCGCGGAGGAGGAAGCGATTTCGTCAGGCAAGTCCACCCCCAGGGAACTGCCGCTCGTGTTATGGACGGTCAGTTTGAAATCGAACGCCCGGTCCCTGTCGGCCCCGTCGCCCTCTACCATCTTCCGGACGATCATGTCGCCCGCGGGCTTTGCGTTCATCCCCCAGAACTCGTTTGTCTTATGCTGCGAATAATCCCGCCATGCCAATGTCCCTGCTATCGAGAGCGCGAACACGAGAGCGGCGGTTATAACCGCGCTGATATTCCTATGCGTGATGCTCCGCATACCTGCGCTCCTTCCGAATTTAATAACTGATTTGTGTATGTAGGGGCGGGCATGGAAGCCCGCCCCTACGGAATACGCCGAAGATTTATTCGTCAAAACGATTATATTATCCGAAGATGTTCGAGTTTACCCAAAGCGCCGGGCGGTTAAATGCCGGGTCATCCTTGTCGATCCCGTGCATCCTTCCCAAAGATTCGTAGTTCATTCCGGCTTCCTCGTGCTCCATGTCGCCTGGGGTGCGCAGCCATTCGAGCCTGTCCTTGGCCGCGTTTAACCTGGCGAAGTTGGCTCTCGCCTCCGCGGAGCTTTGATACGATCTGTCGTTATTCGGCCACCAGTCTTTCGAGGCGAAGGCGATCGCTTCGGAGGAACTCAGAAGGAACGCAACGTCGTTCCCGGACGGGGCCAACACGCCGTTGGGCTTGCTGAAGCCGCTGTTGGCGATGTTGTTCGCCGGGCCTATCTTTTTCATCGCGTCGTTGCCGACCGTGAACTGCTTCAGCCTCGCGGAGGACGACAGCTTGGAGAACCAGCTGTTGACCTGGTTGCGCGCGTATGAGTTCGAGTAAACGCCCGCCTCGCCGGCGCTGAAATTGGTCTGTCCCGGGATAACGTCCTGCCGGACGATCAGCGAGTATCCGCCGGACGTCGCGATCTCGACCCAGTTTCCGTCGCCCGTCTGCGCGTCCGTAAGGATGCGGCCCGCGATGGCGACCTTCGGGATGTCTACCCCTATCGGCGGTGTCGTCGTCATGTTGCCGTCGCCGTCCATATAGTATACGACGTCGTCGCCGGCCGTTCCTGTGGCGCCCGAATCCAGCGCGCCGTTGCCGCCGGTCATTTTGTCGCCGTAATAGATGTTATTGCCGTTCGGGTCGGTGTTGACGGTGTCGACGTAGTATCTGCCGTCCACCTCGATGATCGGGCGGACCTTGTTCGCGGCCGGGTTCTTGTTAGCGCCGCCGCCGGTCAGAGGTCCAAGGTACTCCGGATCATCGACCCCGCGCCACACGTTCTGGCCCATGTCGTACCAGTAGCTCCCGTTGCCGGCTCCGTCGTCGAACCTCGTCACGGGCATGTCGTCGTCGGTTCCGAAGATAAGGTCCCCGCCGCCCCAGACAGCGGGGCTGTCTTTCAAAGCGCCGTCTCCGCCGACTTCTTTATATATGTTGCTTCCTGCCGGGTCCTCGGCGTAGTATTTGCCGCCGCCGGCCGAAAGGGCCGGCATGTCGTCCCCGGTTCCAAAGGTTTTGTCATTTCCGCCCCATACCGCGGGACTGTCGGTCAGAGCGCCGTCTCCGCCGACTTTCTTAAAGATGTTGCTTCCGGCCGGGTCCTCGACATAGTAGTTGCCGCTGCCGTCCGAAAGGGCCGGCATGTCGTCCCCGGTTCCGAAGGTTTTGTCATTTCCGCCCCAGACCGCGGGGCTGTCGGTCAGAGCGCCGTCGTCGCCGACTTCCTTATAGATGTTGCTTCCGGCCGGGTCTTCGACAAAGAATCCGCCATTGCCGTCCGGAAGGGCGGGCATGTCGCCGCCGCCGCCGGGAGTTCCGTTCGGGTTGTATACATACGCCGGAGGAACCTTGGAGCTGCCGTCCGGGTTGACGATCTCAAAGACGCCCGGGCGTCCGGCGGATCTGTACCACTTGCCGTCGCCGCCCTTTATAAGGGCGCTGCCCACGGGAACCATGTTCCCGTTCGGATCCTTATAGTAGAGCACGTCGTCGCCCGCCGGGCCGCTCGCGTCCGATTCGAGCAGTTTGTTCCCGCCGGCCGGGTCGCCGTAATACAACTGGTTGCCGTTGCCGTCGGAGCCTATGGGGCCGAGGAAGTATTGGCCGCCGACCTTCTCGACGGGCTGGGCCATGGCTGTCGCGGGGTTCTTCCCGACGCCGCCGCCGGTCAGGGGGCCTTGTGTAGTGCCGCTTGTCTGACGCCAGACGTTCTGGCCCATGTTCCGCCAATAGGTCGGGCTGCCGCTTCCGTCGGGCACCAACTCGACCGGCTGGTCGTCGGAGGTTCCGAAGGTCTTGTCCTTGCCGCCCCAAACCGCCGGGCTATCCGTCAGGGTTCCGTCGGGAGCGACTTTCTTGAAGATGTTGCTGCCGGCCGGATTCTCGACATAGTAGCCGCCCGCGCCGTCCGGGTACGCGGCTTTATCGCCGCCGCCGCCGGGGCTGCCGTTCGGGCTGTAGACGTATTGCGGGGGCGCCAGCGACGTGCCGTCCTGGTTCACTTTTTCATAGACGCCGAGTGGTGTCCCCACCGGCTTGTAATACTTGCCGTCCGCGCCCTGGAAGACGTCCGCGGGAGTCTTAACGGCGCCTTTCAGGTCTCCCACCAGCACCATGTAGGGGATGGTGTGATCGACGCCCCAGGGATCCGTGAACGTGCCCTGGATGATCGCCGCGCCGCTCTCCGCGACTGCCGTTACGATTCCGCCGGGAGCCACGGACGCGACGGATTCGTTAAGGGATTGCCATATGATCCTGTCTGCCGATCCCGCCGGCTCGGTGGTTATCGGGATCGTCAGCGTGTCGCCGGCTTCGGCGAGGCTGCCCTCGATGCCTCCGGCAATGGTATAGCCCGTGATATTGTCGTTATCGACGACCTGATAGCTGCGCAGGATCACCTGGCCTGAGGTCGAAGCCGCGGCGACCGTGGCTACGCCGAGCTTTTTGGCCGTCACCGAGGCGTTGATGCTGCCCATGCTGGACGTCAGGGCAAGCACGGAGGGGTTGTTCACGTTCCAGGAGAACGCATTCGCCACTGTGAACGCCTCGGTCTGGCCTATTGAAAGGGTTCTGGAGAAGTTTGCCGGGTTTGGGTTAGTATAAGCGCATGTGTAATCGCTTTGAGCGGAGCCGGATTCCTCCGCGTGTGTGTCGCGGATCCCCCACGCCGCCATGGAGACCGCGACCACGACAGCCATCAGCGCCGCCGGCGCCGTTTCGGCCATGAAATTCCTTAAACTGAATTTTCTGGTATGCAAGGACAGATACACCCCTTTTCAAGATTTGTCACGCATGTGCCGTTCAAATGGCATCATCAATCCCACATAACCATCGCGTTGTAGGACATTGTGATCGTGATCGTGGCCGTGCGGCCGTCCGCCGTCGTCAGAACGAGGTCGGTGGTTATCGGGTACCTGGTGCCGCTGTTCGCGGCATAGTCCGCCAAGGCCTGGGCACGGGTCGGTATCGCCGTGTAGAGTATGCAGTACGGGTCGTTCGGGCGCTGGGACATAAGCCCGCCGATATTGCTGTTGCCTATCGAAAAGTCGGCCGCGCTGTAGGGGCTGCCGGGGGCCGGAGCCACCGTCATGCCGACGGCGTCGCTCATGTTGACAAGGATGTCGGACAGGTGAATCGCGCCGGCCGCCTGTTTCTGCACCGTGACAAACGCGTCGTCGGACTGGATCAGCATTCCCTCATCCTTCTGGTCGAAGGTCTGGGGCATTGAGATATAGCCGACGCTCGGGTCCAGGGGGGCGATCAAGGCGATCGCGCCAGCTGTGACGTCGATGTTATACGAGGCGGTCTTGCCGCTGTCCGTCCTGGCGGTGATCGTGGCCTGGCCTACCGCCACGCCCGTAACTTTGCCCGTCGCCGGGTCCACGTCCGCGACCGCGGGGTTGCTCGAGCTCCAGGTCACGCCGTCGGTGGAACCGGCGGGCGTAAGCGTATAATTCGCGGCCGCCGCCGTATCGCCGGTCGCCACCGCGCTCGGGGCGCCGGAAAGGGTGATGCCTGTGGCCGGTACTGACGCCGCCGAAACCGTGATGTTATACGAGGCGGTCTTGCCGCTGTCCGTCTTCGCGGTGATCGTGGCGGAGCCGGGCGCGACGCCCGTAACTTTGCCCGTCGCCGGGTCCACGTCCGCGACAGCCGGGTTGCTCGAGCTCCAGGTTACGTTGTCCGTGGAGCCGGTGGGCGTAAGAATAACCGACGGGCCGTTGACCGCGTCGCCTGCCGTTACTCCGGCCGGCGCGCCCGAAAGGGCGATGGCCGTGGCAGGAATGACCTCGGGCGTCACCGTTATGACATACGAGGCGGTCTTGCCGCTGTCCGTCCTGGCGGTGATCGTGGCCTGGCCTGCCGACACGCCCGTCACTTTACCCGTAGTCGGGTCAACTGCCGCGACCGCGGGGGCGCTCGAGCTCCAGGTCACGTTGTCAGTGGAGCCCGCGGGGTACAGCGTTACAGTCGGGCCCGCCGCGGAACCGTTTACGGCGACCTCGCCGGGAGCGCCCGAGAGGGTGATGTCTGTCGAAGGAACTGACGCCGCAACGATTTCTATGCTATAAGAGGCGGTCTTTCCGCTGTCGGTCTTCGCGGTTATCACGGCCGTACCCACGGCCACGCCGGTCACGGCGCCCGTCAGCGGGTCGACCGACGCGACGGCCGGGTTGCCGGAGCTCCATGTCACGCCGTCGGTGGAACCGGCGGGCGTAAGCGCGTAATCCGCCCCGGCCGCCGACTGGCCGACCGCGGCCTGCGCCGGCGCGTTGGACAGGGTTATGCCCGTCGCGGGCGTTTCCGCCGCCGAAACCCTGATGACAAAGTAGCTGCGGGCCCCGTTCGGAGCCAGCGCGGATATCGTCGTTTTGCCCGCCGTTACGCCGGTTATCTCGCCGGTGTTCGCGTCGACGGAAGCGACCGATGGATCGCTGGACGACCATGTCACGGACTGGGTCGAGGAGGCCGGCGTGACGATAAAGTCGGGGCCGTTTACCTTGCCGCCCGCCATGACCGAGGCCGGGATGTTGGACAGAAGCACCGCGGGCTTATTGTTAAGGAAGGAATCGCTTACTTCCTGCGGCATGTCGGTCCAGTCGGAGAGCTGGTCAAAGGACACGGACTCCATGTCCGTATGAATCGCGTAGTAGAAACTGCCGTCCGGCTGCTTCAGCAGCGAGACGCTGTCCAGGATATTGGTGGTTTCGGTGGAGGTGCCGAGGGGCTGCCCCCAATACGCGTAGCCGCTGTCCGAAGAATCGTCCAGGATCCAAGCCGCGACGGGATTGCCGTCCCACTGGGACAGAGGGATGATGTTCGGGCCAAGCTGCCATTCGACATAGTCGGCTGTCGAGAGGGGCGTGATCCAGGAATGGACGGGATAGGCGCACTCCTGGTTGTCGCCCGCCTCATGGTTTGCGGACGCCTCGCCCGATTCCCTGGAGGTGCCGGGGATAAGCGGCGTCATTTCGTTGGAGGGCGTGATGCTGGTGATCATGAACTTGCCGTACTGTCCGTTCGGGTCCCCGGCCTGGGTCAGGACGAACCAGCCCGAGGCGCCGGATACAAAGTCGGTCGCGTTGGCGTACTCGTGATCGGGATAGGCGGCTTCCGCCTCGTCCTTGGTGGCGAAGACGATGAAATTGCCGTCGGTGTCGATCATGTAGCGGTCCTGGGAGTAGGTGTAGGTCAGAATGCCGATTTCCATGTACTCCTTGAACTGGAGACGGACGTAAACGTCTCCGAAGCCTTCCGCGGCGATGCCGTTATTGGCCGCGCGGACCTCCTTCTGGACCTGGCCGTCGGTGATCTTCCAGTCTGTCACCTCGGCAAAATTCTCGACCAGGCTGGCGTCATACTTAAGCCCGGTGCCTTCCAGTTCGTTGGACTTATGCTGGGTGAAATCGCTGTAAGCCCAGGTGCTTCCGATGGCGACCACCGCGGCCGTCGCGGCCACAAGCGCCATCGACAGTTGTTTGCGGATGTGTCTCAACCCGCCGAATAAATGGTGCATGATACCATCCTTCCTTTTTTAAGGATTATTTTTTGTTGCGGTGCTACCGATTTAGAATTACGGTCCCGGACCCGGCGCGTGTTTCGTTCCTTTTGCGCCTTTCGTCGCGCCTGTCCCTCAGGAGCGCTCCAAGCCCCACGGAGAACAGGATCGCGGATCCGAAGATGACCAGAACCAGCGCAATGTGCCCCGCGATATAGGTCAGGGTAAAACCGAGCCCCGGGACGTGCCACGCCACCTTCCCGACCACGGCTGACGCGCGGACCACGTTCTCGTCTGGGTCGGCGTTTTCGAGCCCTTTCGTCACAAAACCGCGCTCTCCGCCGCCCTGATAGTCTTCGATGATCTGTATGATCCTGTGGGTGACGGTGCTGTTATCCTGACGCATGTAGGTTATGTCGTCGCCGACGATAAGCCTTTCCGGGTCAAATGCCCTGATGATGACCAGCGAGCCCTTCGGGATCTCGCGCTGCATACTCCCGCTGACAACGTCGAGGAACGAATAGCCTAAAACATTGAGCACACCCTTGTTGCCCGAAGAATAGACGACGGAGGTGAACAGGATCCCCGCTATCGCCAAATAGAAGACGAGGTTTGAGATCATGCGGAAGACCGGGCGTTTCTTCCCGCGAGGTTCCGGACCGGCCGCCGCTTCCGCTGTCGGCGCTGAGGGCGCGGCTGCAGGGGGCTCCGGCGCGGTGGGTGTTGCGTTATAGAAAACTAATTTTTTTGCCGGTTCAACGGGCAAAGAGAGCATGGATGGATTTTCCCGCGGCGCGGGGAGCGCGAGCCGCTGAAACGCTTTGTCCGTCCGACGCCGCCGGATGCACAGAGCGCCCCTCGGCGCGGGGAGCGCGAGGGTCGGGGCCGGCCCCGGGAGAGCCTTTTGTCCGGCCGTGATTTCCAGTGAGTGCGGCGCGGCCGGCTCGTGCGTCGAGGCCGGTACGGGGACGGCCTCCCGGATCAGGATGAGTTTGAAACCGGCGCTCGGCCCGGCGGCCGCACACCGTCCGGCGGGTAACTTTCCGGCGATGACCCGCTTCCTTATATAAACCGTCCGGATTGCGCGTTCCCCCGCCGGCCGCGATTCGGGTGATTGGGCGGGAACGGGAGAAAAATGATCGGAGCCTCCGCTTTGCGCGTCTATTTCGCCGGCCGTGGCTTCCGTCGAGGGCAACCGGGCGTCCGCGTCGCCGGCGGGCGTCCCCGCGGCATACGAGGAGAAAAACTCACGGTTAATATCTTCCAAGGACTTGATTTTTCTAGGCATCCCCCGCCGCCTTTCGATCGGGCCTTCCATACTCCAGCAGGTGGATGCTGTTTTTCAGTTCCAGGATCTCATCCCGTAAATCCCGGTTTTCTTCTTCCAGTTGGTCGATCACCCACAGATTGTGCATGTACTCAGCGTGCATGGCCTCGTATTCATCGGACACTGTGCTGAGATACTTATCGACCTGATCACGGGAGTACCCGTTCGCTTCCAGCAGGAAAGGCATTTTTTCGGTCATATAGTCCCCCTTCCGTCACCATCGAGTACAAGTGTATCTACTAGAGGCGCTCAAGAGTCAATAAGCCGGCGCTCAAAAAAAAATTTACCATTTATCAGCGTTTTCGGCGTATTTCCGTTCAATCAGTCACGCTTTTTTTCATCTATAAGACATTTGTGGAAAATCGTTGAAAGCAAAACATTGCCGCTGCTGTAATGTTTAGGCGCGAAAACGCCGTGTTTGCGGCCTCTGTTATGGCATAAATCCAAAATAGTCAAAGGTTGGATAAAGCTTCTTTTCCAGACGACAAAAGTCCCGAAATAACGCGGGCGTACAAGCCATATACATTGTAATGAGGCATAAGGAGGCACATCTTATATGAAGAAACAGAAGCAGAATCTGACTTTTACATTCCACAACCCCAATAAAATAGATGAAAAATACATAGACGCCCTCTTGGATGTCTTTATCGAAGCCAATAAGGGCAAAGTGGAAAGGGCCATACAGGAATCCGCGAAGCGCGCGCAAGCGACGCCGCCTAAACCTGGGTAAAACCCGCGCTCCGATTCAGAACACCGAGCGGGATTATACCGGATGCAGAAAACATTTGCCGACGACGTGACAGAGGAGGCTGATGTTTTCGCACTCCGGTATAACAGTGACAGGCAGGGCGCGGGTACGAAATCACGCGCCCCTGCGTTTCTATGGTTTTCAAGTAAAAATGATACGGAGATGTAAATATGAACATCGCCGCCTATTGCCGCGTATCCACGGACAAGTCCGACCAGCTCAACAGCCTCGAAACGCAAAAACAGTTTTTCGCGGACTACACCAAAAAGACCGGCGGCAATCTTGTCCGGCTGTACGCGGATGAGGGAATCTCCGGCACCAAAATCAAGAACCGCAAGGAATTTCTTCAGATGATGGCCGACGCGGAGCATGGCGTTTACGACATGATCGTCGTCAAGGACATCTCCCGCTTCGCCCGCAACACGGTCGATTTGCTTCAAAATATCCGCAGGCTGAAAGCCCTCGGCATCGAGACGCAATTCCTGACCGCGAATATGACCTCGATGGGCAACAGCGAGTTCGTGCTGACCATCTTCGGCGCGCTGGCCCAGGAGGAAAGCGCCAACACGAGCAAGCGTGTGAAATTCGGCAAGCGAATGAACGCCGAAAAGGGCCGCGTTCCGAATATCGTGTTCGGGTATGACAAGAAACAGGGCGACTATTTCAATCTGGCGATAAATGAGAAAGAAGCAGCCGTTGTGCGGCAGATTTTCCAATGGTACACAGAAGAAGGCTACGGCGCGTCCAAAATATCGAACAAGCTCAACGAGTGGGGGCAGAAAACGAAACGAAACAGCCTGTGGAGCCAAAACGCCGTTTGCCGCATACTCACAAACGAGCTTTATACAGGTCAAGTCATCAACGGCAAACAGGAGGTCACGGATTTCCTGACCGGGCGGCGCACCAACAGGGACGAAACCGAATGGCTCATCACCGACCGCCCCGATTTGAGAATCGTGGAGCCGGAAGTCTTTGAAAAGGCGCAGCAGATTATGAAGAGCCGCGGGCAGGTTTTCAAGGCCGAACACGAGCGGCAAAGCAACAAATATCTGTTTTCTACGCTGATAAAGTGCAAGGAGTGCGGCTGGTCGTTCCGCCGTACCGAGCGAACCTACAGGAACACATATATCCGCTGGGTCTGTTCCGGGCATAACGGGAGGGGCGCGAATATCTGCCCCAACGCCTACGCGACGGACGAGGATACGCTGATAGCCGCGCTGCAAAATTACTTCGCCGAGATAATCAAAAAGAAGAAAAACGTGCTGCGCCATGTCGTCGGCGAGTTTGAACGGATATACAAGGCCAAGGACGAGAATGTGGGCTATGAGAAGGAACTTGCCGCCAAATTGGACAAGCTCACGAAAACTCGTGAACGCTCTATGGATATGTATACCGACGGCCTAATCACCCGCGAAGAATTGAACGAGCGCATAGGCGGCGCCAGGAAGGAAATCGAACGGCTGGAAAACGAGCTGAAAATGGTGTCATATAACCTGAACAGGGCCGATCAGTTGGAAAATATTCTCAATACCACATTTAAGGAGATAGAATCCATCACGGATATACGCCGGATGACCAACGCGCAGCTTAAAAGAATCGTCCAGCGAATCGAGATTGACAAGGACGGAAAAGTCGAGATTTACTTGAAATTGCTGGGAGATCTGGGTCTGGAGAAAAACGTTCTAATACATAACTCCCGTACATAAGGACGTTACCGAAAGGCTTGTCAAGATCAACCCTAGGCTCGCTGGCGAGGCGCGCAGGGTCCTGGAAGTGAACAAGTCGGAACGGCACATCCGAGGCGGGCTGGCGACAAAAGAGAAATATATGACGCTGACGGCCCGCGCCCAAATCAAAAAATTCAAATGATAAAGTCGTTTCGATTTGAAATGAGCTGTTGAAGCTCAATTTCAAACGAAACGACTATACAAGGCGAAAAAGCAAACGGGGCTGTTGCCAAACTGCAAACGCAGGAAAGCAACAGCCCTTTATCTGAAACCATACGGACAGCGTAAACAGCAGGTCCCATATTCCCCGTCAAGCAAAACATTACCCTGTCAAGTAATTGCCTTTATCCTGTCAACCAATTTCCACGCCTTGTTTACACAATACAGAAAACCGCAAAATCGGTGTTTAAAATTGTTCAAAAAAATACCGTTATGCTTTATATGTGGAATTAGGAATGTGGAATTAGTATCAAATATTTCTAAAAGTCGTGTTGACATTGCCTCGAATTATGTTATAATTTATGATAATATGTAATTTCAATCCATGCCGCCAATGCGGGTGTACAAGAGGTGATCGCCGGGGAAACGGCCTTCGGACGGTCCCGGCCGCGGGGCTGTTCGGGTTGCTCTACTTGACAAAAACAAACAAAGCGCAATCCTGTAAAGTTGGCAAAACTTTAATCTATAATAAATTCCTACTAAAAAAAGGAGGAGAAAGAGTGACAAAGCATCTGACAATCCTCAGGAAGCCTCTGGCGGTCACGCTCGCCCTGGCGATTGTGCTGACGATGGCGCCTTTCGTTGCGACCGCGGTTGTTCGCGCGGGCGTATCGGGGCCGTCCCAGTACATAGAGGTGAACAAGACCATGCTGGAGATGGCCGGAGAGGAGCCCGCGGACAATAAGTTCAGGCTCTTCGACGAGTTCGCCTCGATGGTCGGCTATCCGCCGAGCGGAACCGGCAACCCGGCCAAGCCGTACGTCAACTCCGCGGCCAGCGCCAACGACAACGTCTGGCGCACACCCGGCGCGAGCTATTACGACGCGGGCAACAACATCGTCCGCGTCAAATTCGGCGAAACCAGCCTGTACAACATCGAAACGGTCTGGGTTTACGACGGCCCGGTATACGCCCCGTCCACGTACACCGTCGACGGCAGCGCTCCCTACGAAGTCATGGGCGGCAAGATCGAGGTCTACAGCTACGACGGGACGGTCAAGCTCGGCGAGGTCGTCTCCGCCAACCGCAGCGCCTGGGTACCGATCGACGTGACGGCGCTCTATCCCGGCGGATACCAGACCAACGGCCTCCGCTTCGTCAAGACCAGCGACAGCGTGGTAGGAACGCCGTCCTCCTATTCCTGGACGAACGAAATGTACGGACCTTACTCCATGCAGTATTACTGCGACGCGGACATCGCGGAGGTCCTGCTTTACGGCTCCAAGGTGGAGGGCTCCGGGGACGACTATCTCGCGTCCTCCTGGAACATCGAGAGCGTGAAGGTCCCGCCGGGCACGCCGGTCACCGGCGGCGTCGGCCTGAATTTTGACCAGTTCGTCGGCTCGAACAGCTTCTTCACCGAGGCGCAGGCCGCTTACGAGATCGTCGGCAACATCCGCGAATACCACACCTGGGGCTGGACGGAATACACGGCCAACGACAGGGACATAGGCGGCGTAAAGGACAACTCGATCACCAGCATGAACCCCCACGCCACATTTATCGACGGCTGGGGCTTCGATAACTATTATAAGGCCATGCATGACAGGGGCGTGGACGTCACCATCTGTATGCAGGGAGGCGCTTACGGCTACGGCGCCAGGCCGTCCTATCAGGACCCGGACGGCATGAGCTCGACAAAGGCCTCCTCGTACCTGGGGCACGGGCAGAGCATGTTCCAGCTCGCGGCCAGGTACGGGAGCAACACGGCGGTCGATCCCAGCCTCGTGCGCGTCGCGCCGGGCACCAACAAGGCGATCGGCCTAGGTTACGTCAAATATTACGAGGACTACAACGAGCCGAACCTCGGCGCTTTCTCCGGCGCGCAGTTCGCGGCCATGCTCAGCGCGGACTATGACGGCCACATGGGCACCCTCGGCCCCGGCGTCGGGATCAAGCAGGCCGACCCGAACGCCCAGCTCGTCCTCGGCGGTCTCGCCGGTATCATCACCCAGACCAAGTACAACGGCAGCGACTGGAACAACAACGATTTCGTCGCGGCCATGATGCACTGGTTCGACACGAACAGGACGCTGGATCAGTGGAAGGCCGCGCACGGCGGCTCCGCCGATGGATACGTGAAATATCCGTTCGACGTGTTCAACGGCCACTACTACTGCCCGGACGGCTCGACGGTCAAGACAGGCCAGTCCCCGGAGCAGGACCACATCTTCCAGAGGATGAGCGAGTTCGTGCAGTTCCGCAACGACTACTTCCCGGACAAACAGATATGGCTGTCGGAGTTCGGCTGGGATACGTCCCAGGGGACGCCGACGAGCGCCACGGCGCAGTATGTCGACGGCAAAGGCGTTACGCAGAACGTGGGCGTCAACGTTGGGCTGACCGGTTACGAGGTCCAGGCGCGCTGGCTCGTCAGGGAATACCTGATGCTGGCGGCCGCCGGGATCAACCGCGTCCAGCAGTTCATGATGCCCAACAGCACCTCCAACCCGAGCGCCACCGGCCGCTTCGACACCTGCGGCTTCATCAACGGCACCCAGGGCTCGACCGATTTCAAGCCCTCCTGGTACTATGTCGGCACGATGGGAAACGTCCTCAAGGACGCCTCTCTCGACGACGTCCAGATCGTGGAGGACGGCGGCTGGAAGGCCAGCGGCGGCGGGCCTGCCGACGTCGAGACCGACGGCCCGATGGTCCTGAAGTTCAACTCCACTAAAAATACCGACCAGATATACGCGCTGTGGCTGCCGACTTCCCTCGGCGACATGAACGGCGCGAACAAGGAGAATTATTCCCTTGCCCTGCCCGACGGGTACGACCACGCCACCCTCGTCACCTTGCAGGACAAGACCAAATGGGGCGTGCGCTCCGACATAACCGGCCAGATCGCGAATAACGCCGTTTCCGTGTCCATCAGCGAGCAGCCCGTGTTCGTCATCCTCTCGCAGGGCGAGTATTACAACCCGGTCAGCGGGATCATCGACGCGCACAACTTCAAGTTCGACACTCTGACCCCCGCCAGCGGCAACCCGAGCAAACTCTTCGACGAGTTCCGGACGGACACCGGCACGACCCCGGCCCCGAACGACGCCAACGCCTGGGATCCCGGCTACAGGGACAAATACGCCATAATCGACCTCGGCGCGAAGTATAACCTCGACACCGTATACGCCTGGGACACCAACAACACCTTGCTCGGCGGCAACGTGTTCGCCGTCTACGCCTACACGGGCGCGGGCGCGCCCTCGTATACCTCTGCGGGCATGACCGCCGCGCAGGTCCGGACGATGCTCGCCGGAAGCGACTGGGAGAGGATATGCTGGTTCGACTTCGGCAACTGGATGACCTGGGACGCGGCAAACGTCAGCGCGACGACCAGGTATCTCGTGGTCGGCATAGAGGACGGCCCCAGCACTATCGCGAAAGACCAGTGGAACGGGCCGTATCTGCCGGTAACCGAGATGATGCTGAAAGGCTCTTTGGCCAAGGGCGAGACGCCGCCCGAGCCGTGGGTGCGCACGTTCGAGCCGAAGCCGAGTTCCGATGAGAATCAGTTCCTCTTCGACAACGATTTCGACGGCGTGCACAACGACTCGTACAATTTCTGGGGCGGGACGGCCACGGCAGTGGACGGGACGAACGCCAACGGCACGGCGGGAAAGATACTCAAAGTCGACGCCACCGTCGCCAATCCCCAGTTCACGATACCGGCGTCGTATCTGGCCTCGATGCAGCGGGACAAGTGGTACTATGTGGACCTGAAGCTCAAGCTGACGGACACCACATACGCCCCGGAACTGCGCCTTCTCAACACTTGGTCGCCCGTTTACAACGCCAACGGCACCGGCAATAGGTTCAAGCCCATCTGGAGCCCGGACAGCGGCGCGGTCACGGTCGTTCCGGGCGAGTGGCACCAGATAAAGGCGAAATTCAAGATCGACGCCGGCAACAACATAGCCTATGAGATATTCTACGACGGCGCGTCCATCGGCGCGGCGGCCACGACCATACAGCAGACTCTTCCGCTGGGGGGCCTGCTGCTGCAGATGACCGCCAACCCGTTTACCGCCGGCAGCACATACTACTACGACGACGTGTGGGTATATACCCCCCTGCCCAAGAGCACGCTGCTGAACGGCACGTTTGACGACCTGACGGTGAACAGCCAGTTCAAGAACAACGACGACGGCCTCGCGGTGGACAGCAACTACCCGGCCACGAACACCGTCGTCCAGCCGGCCTCGTCCAGCGGCGCCTATCTGGGCGCGGGCGACCAGCTCCTTCGGGTGACGAACGTCGACTATGTCTTCAGGACCAATTCCGCGGCTGTGCTGGACGAGACGAAGGTCGGCGAGGACTATGTGTTCGAGCTCTCCTTCTACGCTACCGCGGCGCAGACGTCGCCGACTTTCCAGTTCCTGTACGGCGGCTGGATGCGGGACGGCTTCGCGGACACCAACTGGCACGGCGGGATGATGGTCTACAACCAGGCGAAAGACTGGAACACCTCGTCCAACATCTATCCGACCGCCAACCAATGGCACCGTTTCGTTGTCAAATACAGATTCAACACGGTGTCGCAGATAACATTTTCCGTCTATTACGACGGCGCGCTCCTGCAGACCGTCACGCGCGACTCCGCCGTCCCGGGCGGCATGCAGTATCAGATCGACAACCTGATAAGCTCGATGGGATTTTTGGTGGGCGTCAGCCACGAGGGCCCCGGCGTCGCCGACAATCCGCTGTACATCAACGACGTTTTGATCTACCGCGGGGACGTCAAGCCATGGCCGGAGAAGTATACAAACCAGACGCCGGTGACCACCTATCAGGTCACAGTCAACAGCGCGGGAACAGGTGCGAGCGGAAGCGGACAATACGCGAAGGACGAGACGGTCTACATAAACGCAGGGACAGCGCCCGCGGGCATGATGTTCTCCGGTTGGACCACGACGGACGCAGGGGTGACTTTCGCCAACTCGGGCAGCGCGGCGACTTCGTTCGCCATGCCTGACCATGCCGTGACTGTCACCGCGAATTTTGTACCGGACACCACGCCCAAATACTCCGTCACGGTCGTCAGCGCCGGAACCGGCGCCAGCGGAAGCGGCCAGTACGCCGGGGGCGCGACGGTTATGATCGGCGCGGGGACGGTCGCGGGCAAGCATTTCGTGAACTGGACCAGCGCGGACGGCGTCAGTTTCGCCAACGCGAACAGCCCGTCCACAACCTTCGCGATGCCGGCCAAAAACGTGACCGTGACGGCCAACTTCGCGGACGACATTCCCCTTTCGGACAAGATCCCGTGGGCCGGTTTCTCGTTCTACAACATGACGAACACATGGATGCCTGACAACTATGCGAATATGTTCCAGTACAACGCCGAATTTGACCCGAAGATGGGCGTCACCACCTTGCCGGCCGCCGGCGGCTATCCGGCGAACTGGGCGGTCCCGTACTTTGACCAGTCCAACACCAACAGATATACGCTGATCGACCTGGGCAAGGTTTACGATATCAACGAGATCGACCTGATGATCAAGGGCTGGGGCGCGGCCTACGGCGCGTTCAAGGTCTACTACGGGGACGCGTCCGGGCTTAACCTGGCCGGAGGCTATGCCTTCGACGATCTGAACGGGATAGTACAGTCGTCCTGGACCGAGGCCGTGCCCGGCCTTGCCGGAAGCGGCGGCAACGAGTGGTATCCGTCGTTTAAGTTCGGCGCGCCGATAACCACGCGGTATCTGATGTTCACGACTTTGGGTCCCGGCACCAACATCGCGGTGCAGCAGATGCTCCTCTACGGCAAGGAATACGTCGACCCGACGATACTCAGGGGCACCTTTGACTCTTTGACCGCCGGGGCGCAGCTCCGGGAGGGCGACGAGCTGTTGGGCTGCCGCTATCCGAACAACGGCTATGTGCCGAGCGTTGTCGTGGCGCCCTCTCCCTCCGACCCGTTCTACCTTGGCGGCGGCGACCAGCTCCTGTCGGCGTCAAGAGGCGGCTGGATGTTAAACACGATTTCGTCCGGCATAGTCAGCAAGATCGAGCTCAATAAGGACTATGTCTTCGATTTCTACTTCTACCCGGATTCGGCCGGCGCGGGGGCGGCTCTCAGGCTTCTGTACAATACCTGGAACAACTGGGGATTCACGGGTTTCTGGGGAGGACAGCTCCAGGTATACAACGGCACCAGCAACTGGGCAAGGATAGACGTCGCCCCGAAGACGTGGCACCGCATCGCGATCAAATACAGCTTCCCGTCCGAGACCGTGCTAAGCTATGACTTCTACTTTGACGGAGCGCTGGTCACCAGCGCGTCGATCGACTTCGCGCCCGGGGCGGACAGCCCGGTGGACGCCGGCAACAGGGTCACGAACCTGAGAAGCACGATGGGCTTTGAGATACGCTGCGACAGCAACGGTCTGGCGGACGACTCGTACAAAACGTATGTCAACGACGTATACATCTATCAGGCCAGCGAAATCAGGCCCTGGGACGCGAAGTACAACGCCGCGCCGGCGAAAGAGCTCGACAAGAGCGCTCTGCAAGCGGCTATTTTGGCCGCCGGGGCGCTGGTTCCCGGCGATTACAGCGCCGCGTCCTGGAATGACCTGTCCGTGGCGCTTGCCGCGGCGCGGGCCGCCGACGCGGACATAAACGATTACAGCGAAGCGAACCAGCAGGCCGTGGACGCCGCGGCTAACGCCCTGAGCGCGGCCATGGCGAACCTCTCCACCGACAAGACGGCTCTGGCCTCCGCGCTTGCCGGCGCGCAAGCCATTCTGGCCAATCCGGCCGGCTACACGGCGGCGTCCCTCGCGGTTTTGCAGGCGGCTGCGGACGCGGCCCAGACGGTCTATGACGACCCCGCCGCGAAGCAGAGCGCCATAGACGAACAGGCCGCTTTGCTGGCGGCGGCCGTAAAAACCGCGGTCCCGTCTTCGCTGTTGTGTTCGGTTAAGTCGATGGCGGCCAAGATCGGCAAGCCGCTGGTTATCCCGTACACATGGGACGGCCCCGGCGCCGTCACGATCACGAGCTCGAACCCGGCGGTCTGCGGAGTCAACGGAGACGCGCTGATCCCGCTAAAGGCGGGCATCTCCGTCATCACGATATCCGCGCCGAACGGGACGAAGGTCGTGTTCGCGGTCACGGTGACAGCGTAAATCCCGCCGCGGCGGTTAGGAACTGTCCAGAAATAACATGCACATTTTTTTGAAACGACGAACGCTTCTACGGCGTTTCAAAAAAATATTTGATCAGTTTATTTCTGGACAG
>WQUN01000171.1 GCA_009782085.1 Bacillota bacterium | reverse complement strand
CGCCGTTTTTAAGCCATTCCTTGAAAACAGCCCCCGTCTTGCCCGGGTTTGCGGGCCGCGTGACCTTGGCCCCCTCAGCGATCGCCTGCGAAGGCGGGACGGGCGTCCCTCCCTGCGCGTCGAAGGTTACGGTGTATGTCTTGGGGGTGTAAGCGATGATGGTCCCCTGAGGCATGATCATGACCGGCGAGGTAATATATCCGGCCGCCAGGGCATTTCCGGTCGTAAGGTCCCTGTCGCCAAGCTGGCGGTTGTTGTTAAGCCCCCAGCCCCAGAGGCTGCCGTCCTGTTTGACGGCGAACGTATTGTACCATCCGCACGCCGCGCCGGCGATGTTGTCCAGTATCTTCACGGGCGTCGGCTGATCGGCGCCCGACTTGCCGTTGCCGATCTGCCCGTAGGCGTTGTACCCGAAGGTCCAGAGGCTGCCGTCCGTCTTTATTACGGCGGTGTGTTTCTGCCCGCACACGACCTCCCTGTACCCGTCCCCTATTTTGACCGGCGAGTATGAGTCGTTCTTGGAACCGTCGCCGAACTGTCCGAAGGTGTTGGTTCCCCAGGCCCAGAGGCTGCCGTCCGTTTTTATGGCAAGCGTCTGGCGCATCGCGCCGGTAACGTCCGCCACGCCGCTCATGATTTGTTTCGGGACGATATTGAAGGTGCTGTTGGCGCCGTCGCCGATCTGGCCCAAGGCGCCCCATCCCCACGCCCAAAGGGAACCGTCGTTTCGCAGGGCGTACATATTCATATACCCGACAGAAACCTTTTTGACGCCGCTCGACATATACATCGGAATGCGCGGGGCGTCGTACGCGGCGCCCGCCTGATCGCCGGTGCCTATGTTCCCCCAGTATCCGCCGCCGAAAGCGTAGAGCGCGCCGGTGGTCCTCACGTAGGCCCCGTTGCCCGAAGCCAGCGAGACGGACTTGACGTTGTCGGCGATATACACCGGCTGCAGGCTGTTGACGTCCAGCCCCCACATCCACAGGGTGCCGTCCGTTTTAATGACGGCGGTGGTGTTCATCCCGCATGTGACTTCCGCCGCGTCGCTCATGATAATCGCCGGGGCGTTTTTGGCGGCGGTCGTGCCGTCGCCCAGCTGGCCGTTGGAGTTGTCCCCCCAGGCCCAGAGCCTGTTATCCTTGTCTATCGCCATGCCGTAAGAGTAGTTCGATTCCCACTGTTCGTGATTCGCTCTGCCGGCGGATATCCTGTCGCTGATCTTTATCTTCGCCGGGTCGGGGCCCCAGCGCGCTGTAAGCGGCGTGTCGCCGGTCACGGTGTAGCTTTTCAGATCGACCGGCGCGCCGTTAAAATACCAGCCTTTGAACACGGAGCCGTCCAGCTTCGGGTCGGCTGGCGCGGGTATCTTTCCCCCCAACGGCACCGCCACGGGGGCGACGGCGCTGCCGCCCTGGGAATCGAAGGTGACCTGCGCGTTCACGCCGTCGCTCTCCCTGCTCTGCTGCGCACCCAAGAGGGAATCGACGCGCACGTCCATGCCATTGTGGGTGGCGTCGCCGTCGACCATATGCACCCAGGGGCCCCACTGATAATCCGCGCCGGCCTTGAACCTGGCGTCCAACGCCGCGCCGATCTTCATGCGGACGTCGTTCACGGTGTCGATGCTTTTGGTAAAGCCGAGGCCCGAATCGGGTTTCATCCCGAGCTCCGCGAGCAGACCGCCGACAAAGGATCCGTTCCGGTCGCCGCCGTCGATGAATTGCCTCGCCAGTGTGAGGTAGTCGTAATCATACAGACCGGAATTGATCTGCTTTAAGCGCAAAGAGGCGATGGGGGCCGCAGGGTCCGTGCCGGGTTTCGGCGGATAGATCAGCGCGCCGTTGCCGTTACCCCAGCCCGATTGATAGGAAACGCCGGTTAAACCGATCTTATTGTCGGACCAGGGGTTGTGCATCCAGCCGGAAGCGATCCAATACAACACGCCCGTCATCCCGAAGTTGTACGCGCTCCAGAACATCGAGCGGCGCGCGACGCCCATGCTCATGCCTATGTTGAAATTATACGAATTCTTTCTGTTCAGATCGAAATACCCGCCGTACGCGGCGTCGTCGGGATACGTCCAGACCTGTTTGCCGGCGTTTTGCCACTCTTTCACGGCCGCGAAAGCGTCCGCCGACTCGCCTTCATAAAAATTCTGGATACTGATACACAGATTGTTGTTGTACCCTCTTTGAAGATTGGCGACGTTGTACGCGACATCGCCGTTGACCGGCGACACGGCGTTTATCGCGGGCCAGGCGTAATTGGTGTTCGGGTCGTCCGTCCACGCGGAGTTCAATATATGTATTATGTCATGATAAGTCGGGCCCCATTGGTCTATCCAGCCCGCTTTGGCTTCATCCGTGAGATAGAAATAGGATTTGTCCTGCCAGAGCTTCTGCTTGGACACCACTGCCGAGTACGCCTTGGCCTGAGCCGCGGGGGCGGTCATGTCGTACCCCATTCGCGCCGTGTTTTGGAGCACAAAGCTGGTTACTCGGGGATCCGACATATAAAGCTCGGCGGCTTTCGCGTCCTTTACGTAGCCGAAGTCCGTCCCCAAATCGATCGGGGTATAGGGCAGATCGTAGGCGCTGACGCCGTTATCCAGCAGCAGGTCGTAATAGGCCTTGACGACTTTCTGCGCCAGCGGAAGTGATTCGGGTTTAACCGTGCCGTCCGGATTAAGGCCGACGCCGCTGTACGTCAGAAAATTTGTGGACGCGGAATAACCGGAGACGGAACTGAGAAGACCCATGGCGGTCCGGCAGAAGTGATTGTCCGGCAGATAGAAATTCCACACCGTGACGGTCACCGGCAGCGTCTTCTGCACCGCGAGCGCGTTGTTCCGGTCGTAGATGTTTACCGTCACCGTGCCCGTGTAATCTCCGGCTGGGGTGTCCACAGCCGTGCGCAACTCGATATAAAAGGCGCTGCACTCGTCCAGGGGGGACGCGACCGGAGTCCCCGCGCCGTACGGCGTCAGGGGATCGGCGTCGTTCACCACAAAGTTGGGGTTCTCAGGGTGGGCCGTATCGGGATATGTATTCTCCATATACTCTTCACGGAATACCTGCGGCGATATTCTCGCGCCGCCGCCTGTTTGCGCAAAGTCGGAAACCTGGAGCGCGATCGTTGCGCCGGTCAGGGTTTTCTCCCGGTACACGGTCTGAAAGCCCGCGTGCTCGTTGCGCGCGAGGTAAACCCTGTAAGCCCCGTTCGGGTTGTTCGCCGCCGTGAGGTTGTCGGGATTTCTGAGGTAATTGGCCAATGTGTCGCCCGAGTCGCCGACGCCGTTTCGCGTCATCTGCACGGCGGCGTCCACGAAACCGAAATCGTAGGCCGCCGTCGCTCCGGCGGCCATGACCGGCGCGGCGGCTGCCAAAACGCCGGATTCCGGTTCGGCGGCCGCCGCGGTTTCGGGATTGTTCTCTGTACCGGCGGCGGTTGCGGCGTCGGGATTGTTCTCCGTCCCGCCGGCGGTTTCGGCGGCGGGGTTCTCCTCCGATTCGCCGGCGGCTTCGGGGCTCGCCGCCAGGTCCAACGCCCCGCCGGACGCGATATCCGAGGCGAATTCTTGCAGGAGCCCGTCTGCGGCCCCGGCGCTGTCGGCCTCGGCCATGTCGCCGTAGACGGCGGGACCGGCGCTCTCGTCATCGCCCGCAAAAGTGGAGCCCGGCGCAACCAGATTGATCAGTATGGCCAGAATCAGGAAAAAACCGAAAATCTTCTTCATAAAATGCTCCATCAAAAACTGTTCCCAATTCCTGTTTTTCCTTCGCATGAACTTCCCTCCCGTTTAATGTAATGAATTTGGGCGCTTTTTCGCGCCTGTTCCCCCTTTTTTCCATTTTACCAATTTGGAGGAAAAAAGTAAAGCCCGGGATGTGCAGCGGAGTCCAATCCGATTCGACAATTCCGTCCGTGTCTGATATAATCCCCCCGCAATGATATACCGGCGCGCGAAAACATTAGCCTCCTCTGTCACGTCGTCGGCAAATGTTTTCTGCATCCGGTATAACCCGATCCGTTTTCCATCCACGCACTCCCAAGGAGGCAATATCATGCGCAAGCAGACATGTCTTAACGGCGAATGGAATTTTACGCCTTTTTACGACGGCTTCGAGCCCGGCGAGGCTTTGGATAGCCCCGCGCCCGAAGCCGTGATCCGCGTGCCATCGAGCTGGCGGTTCCGCCTGGCCGGCTCGCCCGAGCGCACTTACCCCTGCCAGCACTACAACCTATTCGACTATCCGGAAGAATGGAACGCTGCCGACACAGGCCTCCTGACGCGCTTCGTCGGGGCGCGCAGGCAAAACGGGCGGCGGCTCCGCCTGGTTTTCCACGGTATTTTGCAATCCTACAGGATATATGTGAACGGCCGCCTGGCCCTCCGGGGCTGCGAGGGCTTCCTTCCGGTCGAGGTCGACGTCACGGACTTTCTTCCGGAGGACGCGGCCGGCTTTGAGCTGGCGGTCTGGTGCGGGCCGTTCCCGACGGTCATGGCGGTGTACGGGAAAAAGCGCGTCGCCCCGGACGGGACCTGGTTCGCCGGCATGGCGCGCGGGATCTGGCAAGACGTCTTTCTGGAGGAGCTCCCGGAGACGCACGCCGGGGACTGCCGGGTCGTCACGTCCACACGAGAAAAAAGCATACGGATCGAGGCGGAGATCGTCAACCGTTCCCGCGGCGCGAAGCGGCTCGCCGTCCGCGCGTCTATCCTCGACGGCGGCGAGACGGCTAAAATCCTGGAATCGGAGCAGATCCCTGTCGCGGCAGGCGAAACCGCCGAGGCCGCGCTCTCCGCGCCCTGGCCGGACGCCGTCTGCTGGTCGCCGGAGATTCCCCATCTCTACGGGCTTAAAATCGCGATCCTGGACGGCGGCGGGGAGACCGACCTGTGGGAAACCAGATTCGGCTTCCGCGAAGTCTGGGCCGAGGGCCACAAATTCTTCCTGAACGGCAAGCGGATGAACCTGCGCTCCGACGCGTGGCACTATCAGGGGTTTGTCCAGCAGACGAAGGCCTACGCGCTGAACTGGTACCGGCTGGCGAAGGAGTCCGGGATCAACTTCATCCGCCTCCACGGTATGCCGTACCCGGCGCTGTACCTGGAAGCCGCCGACGAGGCCGGGATGATGCTTATCGGGGAAAGCGCCGTGTACGGCTCCGCGAAGTCGATCCAGGCGGACGATCCGGAGTTCCTCGAAAATTGCCGGAAGCACCTGGAGGGCGTTATGAGGCGTGACCGCAACCATCCGAGCATTGTCATGTGGTCGATGCAGAACGAAATGCGCTGGGTGGACGGCCGCGACGTCTATAAGCGGCATATACGGCCGCTGATGGACGCCATGGAGCGCCTGGACGGGACGCGCCTGATCTCCTGCGACGGGGACAACCGGCTGCTGGACCCCAAGGACTTTCAGGTCGTCAGTATGCACTACAACATCGACGGCACCGTGGCGGCCTGGGACAAAAAGCTGCCCCTCGTTTTCGGGGAGCACGGCAAATGGCACTACATCTCCCCGCAGGTCGCCAGCGACTTCGTCGGGCAGGCGGCGTACCGCGGCTTCGCCGACGCCCAGCGAAACCTCGGCCTGAGCGAGGCCATGTTCATAGAATACGCCCGGAAAGAGGAGGTCACGGGCGTTTCGCCGTTCAACATGGTCAACTACATGATGAACGCCATGCCCGAAACCGACCGGTTTCCGGCGGACGGCGACATCACGGCCCCCGGCCCGCATCCCAGGCGTATACCGGCCTTCTCCGCGCCGCTGAACAACGGCTTTTACGAAAGCGAAAAGCCGTTTTGCCCGAACGAGGCCCAGCCGTTCGTCAAAGAGGCCTTCGCGCCCGTCGCCGTCTTCGCCGACGAATACAACGACTCCTTTTACGCGGGCGAAACCGTGACAAGGAGGTTTACCGCCTATAACGACACTTTGTCAGACAGGGACGGGCTTGTCCGCTGCCGCGTTTGCACGGGCGCGGAAGCGCTGTCCGAAAGTGAGAACCATTTTTTCCACCCGGCCGGGGAAGCCTATGCCTTTGAAACGGGATTCCAAACTCCGGATGTTTCGGAACGCGAAACCGTGACGCTTCTGGCGGAGCTGTTCCACGACGGCGTTAAGGCCGCGGCCTGCGCGAAGGAATACCGGATATACCCCTCCTCGCTGAAGACCGAGCCGCTTCCCGTCGAAGGGCGGGCTTTCGCCTACGCGGGCGGGGAGGACGGCTTCCGGACGGTCAAGGCGCTGGTTCCCGGCGCCGTCCGCCTGGAGCGGGTCACGGAGACCGCCCTGGAAAACACGGACGTCTTGATATTTCACAAAAACCCGAAAGAAAAACCCTCGGTTCTGCGCCCGGTCCTCGAGAACTTCGCCCTGCGCGGCGGCGTGATAGTCATGCTCGAGCAAGATAGCTTCGCCTTCGGCGCCCCGGAGCTCTCGGGGAAAAAATTCCCCGCGGCCTTCGTCAACGACGCGGATCACCCGATCCTGCGGGGGCTTGGCGACGCGGATTTCCGCTTCTGGGACGGGGCGAACCCCTTCGGCCCCGCCTGCCGAGGCGTGACCGCGAACGCCTTCAAAAAGCCGGCGGACGGCGGCTGCCGGATCCTTCTGGAGTGCGCGGAGGGGGATTTCGGCTGGGGTGGGCTGCTCTGGACGCCGCTGGCTGAATACAACATCGGCGGCGGAAAGCTCGTCCTGTGCCAGCTGGACATTATCCGGAACTATGACGCCGTTCCGCAGGCGGCGCTGCTTCTGCGGAACCTTCTGGAATACGCCGGCGCGGCCGGGAAGGGGCGCGGCGGCGCGGCGTATGACAAAAAAGCGCTGGTGCTCCCGGCGGCCGGCATCGAAAACGAAGATATCCCCGAACTGCGCCGCGATATGGAAAACGGCGCGGCGCTCCTGGTGACCTGCGCCGAGCCGGAGGACGCCCCGAAACTGTCCGCGCTGGCGGGGAAACCCGTCGGCGTCGAGAGGGCCGAGGCCTATCAGGTGATCGGGACCGGCCATCCGCTTGTCCGCGGCGTCTCCGACCACGACCTATACGGCCTGGAATTCGTGACCTATTCGGCCCCGACGAGCGCCGGGCTTTCGAACCGCGTCGTCTGCGGCTGCGCCGTCTCGGCGGACGGCGCGGAGGCGCTGCTTCGGAACGCGCGCAACCCCTGGAAGGAGTTTTTTGTGGACGGCCTCGACATGGAACCGCTGAAAATGCGAGCCGCCGCCATGGCGGAGCGCGCGCCCGCGCCTGACAGGTGTTACGGCTTCGCGCTGCCGGTGGGCATGGGCCTGCTCGTCGTTTCGCAGGTGAAAAACAGCGGGCACGAAAAGGAGACGCGCTTTTACGGCCGGCTGCTCGCCAACCTCGGCGCGGAGGCGCAAACGGACGTGCTCGCCAGCGTGAAGGACGAGAGGGATTTCGGGTTCCCGATGGTCATGGCCAAGAAATACGACGGCGCGTTCCCGGCCGAGGAGATGACCGCGCATTACGCCGCCCGGGACTACCGCCTGAACAACCTCGGCGAGGGCGTATACGGGTATTTCCGGAAGTACGCGAAAAAAGACGGGTTTATCCGGCTCGGGGACGGGAACGGCGGCGTCTTTTTCGTGACGCTGTTCATAGAGTCGGAGGTCAACAGGAACCCTTTGCGGCGAGAGGAAGGGACCCTGCCCGACCCGACCATAGTCCCCGACCTGCTGATCCAGACGAACGCGTCGCTCACGGTATGGCTTAACGGCGCGGTCCTGCGCGAATTCGAGAACCCGGGCGGCGAAACGGCCGAGATAAAGGCGGCCGACTGCGCGCTCGACAGGGGGCTCAACAACCTGCTGATCGTCTGCCGGCGCAAGGGGCCCGGCGACATATTGCTGAACGCGGTTTTCCTGAACAAGTACGGCGACCCGGCGGAGGGGCTTAAGCATCATCTGACGCTGGATTAAAGTCGTTTCGATTTGAAATGAGCTGAAAACGAGCGTGAAACGACTAATGTTCAGGGGCGTTTTGCGCGAAGTTTGAAGCTCAATTTCAAACGAAACGACTATAGCAATAAATCATGGGGGTATCCGGCGTGAAAAACATAATCGTCGCAGGCCCGCCGAGGGCCGGCAAAACGACGCTGGCGAGAAAACTAAACGAAGAGCTGGATTATTTTGTCATAAGCGTCGATAAACTCGCCGCCGTGTTTCAGGGGGCGTATCCGCAGTTGGATATCAGGCTCAACTGGAACAGGGAGAAGACCGCGGACAACATCGCGCCGTTCCTTGGCCATTTTCTCGGCGCGTTCTCCTCCGGCCGCGGAACCGCGTACGAGTTGAACCTTCGGACGCACGCCATAAAAGGAAACAGGTTCGCGCTGGAGGGAGGGTATTTCAATTTTGACAGGATAACGCCGGTTCTGCAAACCTACGGCATCGGGGAACTGAAAGACAGCTTCATTCTTATCGGGCTGACGCAGAACGAAAAGACGGCCGGCGAGTTCGCCCGCGATTTCAGGAAATACGACACGGAGGACGACTGGACATACGGTTGGGACGACGGCGAACTGACGGAGTACGCCGAAAAAGACGCCATTCCGGCCGGCCGGGCCATGACGGAGCATTTGCGCAAATACGGCTTCACGGTCTATGACACGTCCTTTGAACGGGAGCGGGTCCTGGACGGAATCGTGGACGACATAAGAAATTGCCGGTGAGGGGGATATGATTATGGAAACGCGTTCTTTGGCCGAAAAAATCCGCAGAATCGCGGGCCTCGGCCTGCCCGAGGCGGATATCGGGCATATAGCTGGTTACGACGGCATGTCCGGGGACGTGAGCGTCCACGCGACGGGCGACCCGCACGCTTTCGCGCGGCAGGCGGTCGTCGGCAGGCGCGCGTCGCGCCGGTTCGGGGAGTCGTGGAAAACCGTCATAACCGAGGGCGTCAGCCTCGTCAACCGCAACATCGAATTCGGGCGGGAGACGGCCGATTTCTACGAGGACAGGGGCATTAAATTCTACGGCGGGGAAAAGCGGACGGCGAATTTCAACATGCTGAAGCCTTACGCCGTCCTGATCACCTCCCGCGAGGAAAACCGCGCCGGGGACGCGGCCGGACCTGGCCGCGCCGTTACCGGCCGCGCCGGCGGGGCCAAGCCGCCGCGCCGCGATTTGTATATTTATATCCCGCCGGTTCCGGAATCCGGGCCGGGCTGTAAAATTCCGGAAAGCCGCCCCGGCGCGGCGGCGTCCGACAGCCGGCGCGGCGAAGCGCCAGGGCAACCCGGCATAGGCCGTGAAAGCGCCGCCTTGCTGGCGGACTCCCCGCCGCTCGTTGTAACCGAGGACGGCGCGGTGATCTCGCGGCTGCGGATAAAAAAGCCGGACGGCTTCGCGATAGTCATAAAGGCGAGCCGCGTCACCGTCCGGGAATGCGACATATCCGGCTCGATCAACATCCGCGGCCCGGTTTCGGACATAACCATCCAGAACAACTATATCCACGACCAGCGCGCGGAGGGCGGCGCCGATTACGTCAAGCAGTTCGCCGGGGTCACGACAACGGAGGGGAGCCGCTGGGGCAACCCGATCCCTCAGCCGGTGGGCGCGCGGGACATTAAAATCCTCGGCAACTTTTTCAGGAACTGCCAGTCGGGCGCGTACCTGGTGGACTGCAAGGGGCCGCTGGTCTTCCGCGGCAACTACAGCGAAAACCACAGGGGCCCGTTCCCGCGGGGCGCGATGGTGCAGATAACCTATTGCGACGGTTCGGAGGGGCAGATACGCGTCGAGCGGAATTTCGCCTATGTCGACCCAAACTCGCCCGACCAGAACAACCGCGAGGAGACCTCCGGCGGCGTGGAAGACCACATCAACGGCTTTTGCAGCGCCGGGAGCGAGAAATTCCCTATCCTTATCGCGGACAACTACATCAGCGGCCACAGCTCCTCCACCTGCGGCTCCGGGATCATGCTGGGCGACGGCGGCGGCGGTTATTACCACGTTTTGCGCAACAGGGTCTACAACGCCGGGAACGCCGGGATCGGCGCGGGCAGCGGGCGCCACTGGCTGATCGAGGGCAACCGGATCTTCCAGAACCCCGCCGCGTGCCAGTATAACGGAAAGGGCCTCCAGATCGACAACTACGGCGACCCGTACGGGCGTCCGATAACGGTGCGGGGCAACAAGGTCTGCTGGGCCTGCGGCAAGGGCGACGGGTCGATTCTCTGCATGATACCGGATCTGGTGGATTTTTCCGACAACTCCTTCGGGGACCCGGAGGCGTTCGGGCCGCCGGACCCGATGCCGCTCCGCGAGCCGCCGGAGCCGGTCGGGGGGCTGCTGAGGCCCTGGGAATAAATATTTGTCCTTTTTTTCCATCCGCGATGTATAATACTTTTGCAACCTATTATAAGTCCTAAAAAGGGAGGGTATGCGATGCTGCAACGACCCAACAAGAACGCGCGCGCCGGGCTGGGGAAGGCCGCGGGCCTGCTGGTCTGCGTCTGCCTGGCCTTCGGCGCGTGGCCGGCGGTCATGCCGGCAACGGCGCGGGCCGCGGAGGTTGTCTTAAGCCCGTCGGGCGAC
>WQUN01000170.1 GCA_009782085.1 Bacillota bacterium | reverse complement strand
ACCGAAGTGCGAAAACATTAACCTCCTCTGTCGCCGACACGCCGCTGAAGCGTTCGTCGTGTCGGCTCGTCGTCGGTAAATGTTTTCGCACTTCGGTATAACACCTCCGGTATAATCATGAGTTCCCACTGAAACCCGAATGCCGCATTCCGTTGTCATCCTGAGCGAAGTAATAGATCTTTCACCTCCGTGTCAAAAGCAAGATTCTTCGGCTGCGCCTCAGAATGACAGAGTAGTTTCCGTGGGTACTCATACGAATCTCGATTAAAATCTTCACCGTCTGTCGCCGAGAACGCCGTAGAAGCGTTCGGCGTTTCGTCTCCGCCTGTGAAGTTTTAATCTGAGATTCGTATCAATCATTCCCCGCCCTGAACCTCCTGAAATACTCCTTCATCAGCGCGGCGCATTCATCTTTCAGAACCCCGCCCACGATTTCGACCTTGTGGTTGAAGCCCGGGGTCTGCGGCAGGTTGCACACGGAGCCGGCGCAGCCCGCCTTCGGGTTTTCGGCGCCGTAGACGAGCAGGGACATGCGCGCCTGGAGTATGGCCCCCGCGCACATCGGGCACGGCTCCACCGTGACGTAGATGGCGCAGCCCTCGAGGCGCCAGTCGCCGAGGCTTTGACAGGCCCGGTCTATGGCGATCAGCTCCGCGTGGCGGAGGGTGTTTTTTTCGGCGTTGCGGCGGTTATAGCCCCTGGCGACGATCTCCCCGTTTTGGGCTATCACGCAGCCTATCGGCACGTCGTCGATCGCGAGCGCCCTGAGCGCCTCGCAGTAGGCCTCGAGCATGAAAAACTCGTGTTCCGGCATGGAATGCTCCTTCGGAGTGCCTTATACCGGAGCGCGAAAACATTAACCTCCTCTGTCGACGTCGTCGGTAAATGTTTTCAGCATCCGGTTTGATGCGTAAAAAAGTATTGCAATAATATTCCAGGATGTTAAAATCTATAACAGCACTCCGGAATAAATCGGACCGACGCAGAAAATAAGGAGGATATCCATGCCGGACAGGTTCATGCACGTCAAGCGCGGGTACGACCCCGAGGAGGTCGATAAATACATCGACTCCCTCGAAGCCGTCATAAAGAGCTACAAGGAGAAGGACAGCGCGATAAAAAACGCCATTCTGAGCGCTCAGATAGCCGCTGACAACATCGTGAAAAACGCTGGCATCCAGGTCGCGGACAGCAAGGCCAAGACCCTCGCGCAGGTCAGGACTATCGCGGACTCGGTCGGGGCCCAGCGCGCCAAGGTACTGGAATTCCAGCGGGAGTACAACGTCATCCTGGAAAAATACGTCCACAAATTCAACGAGAGCGACATACAGGCGATCCTGGACAAAATCGACGCTTTCGAGAAATACGTCGCGAAGCTGGGTTATGACACGGGCGAGGCGGGCGCCGCCGGCGAGGGGGCGCTGGTTCGGATGGAGTAGGGGTGCGGCGCGCCATTATTTTCACGTTTTTTTATGGAATATTGTTATTGTTTCTTCTTTCTATTTCCCCACGCAGAATTCCGAAAAAATCCTGTCCACTACGTCCTCTCCGACGTCTTTGCCCAAAATCCCGCCCAGAAGCCTGTACGCCTCCGAGAGGTCTATCGCCAGCAAGTCCTCGGGCAGGCCCTGGCGCGCCGCGTCCAAAGCGGCGTCCAGGCGTTCGCGCGCCCGCCGGACGGCCTGGCGGTGGCGCTCGTTAGTGATCAGTTCCCCGCCGGAGCCGACGTCCCCGCGCAGGAAAAGGCTCTCTATCCCGCCGCCGAGCCCGTCTATCCCGGCGCCGTTTTTGGCGCAGACGCCGCAGAAAGACCCGACCGCGCCGCCAAGCCCGGCGTTATTCAGCGCTTGACGTATGAAATGTTCCTCAGCCCGCTGAGGCAAATCTGTCTTGTTAATAACGCATATGACCCTTCTCGCGCCGGATCCGTCCGTATCCGCCGCCGCGGCGTTTGCCGCGGAGGGGCCATACGCGGCGCTTCCCGCGCCGGCGATCCCAGCCGCGGCTCTCAACGCCGCGATATCCTCCTCAAGAAGCCCCTCCGAGCCGTCGATCACCCATAAAATCAAATCTGCCTCCGCCGCCCGCTCGAGGGATTTCTCCACGCCCAGCCTCTCGATGAAGTCGCGCGCCTCGCGAATGCCGGCGGTGTCCGTAAGGAGGAGGGGGATGTCCCGCAGGAGTACCCTTTCGGTCAGCGCGTCCCGCGTCGTGCCCGGGATGTCCGTGACTATGGCGCGCTCGCTTTTAACCAAGGCGTTCAGGAGCGAGGATTTGCCGACATTGGGCCTCCCGGCGATGACCGTCCTAAGGCCCTGCGCGTAAACCCTGCCGTTTTCCGCCGAATCCTCCAGCCCGCCGATCAAAGCGCATATTCGCGTGACCTTTTCAATGACCTCCGCGCGGTTCATTTCGTCCTCGCCGTGCTCCGGGTAGTCGATGGAAAGCTCGATGCGCGCCAGAAGGCCGAGCAGGGCGTCCAGGACCGGGCCGAGCGTTTTTGCCAGCCCGCCGTTCAGCTGGCTTAAGGCCGCCCGCTCCGCCCGCTCAGACTCCGCGCCGATGATCCCCATGACCGCTTCCGCCTGGGAGAGGTCGACGCGCCCGTTCAGGAACGCCCGTTTCGTGAACTCGCCGGGCTCGGCCGGGCGCGCGCCGCTCTCCAGAACCAGGCCGAGTATCCTGCGCAGAACCAGCGGCCCGCCGTGGCAGTGTATCTCTGCCACATCCTCCTTGGTGTAGGAGCGCGGGCGCGGCATTTTGACCGTCATGACCTCGTCGGCGTCCTCGCCGGCCGCGGGGCCGTAAATATGGCCGTAGGTCAGGCGGCGCGGGGAAGCCCCGGCGGCTGCCGCCCGCGCGGCTTCGCGATTTATTGCGCGCCCCGGGATGAACAGCCTGTCCAGAATGGCGAAAGCCTCCGGGCCGGACAGGCGGATTATGCCGATCCCGCCGGTTCCCGGAGGCGTGGCGACGGCGGCGATGGTCGGAGGCATGTGCGTCGCCCCGGACGCGGAAGGGTTATCGCGGCAGGCGTCATTTTCGCGGCTGTCGGCGCGGCTTTGTTCCTGTATTTTTTCAGACATACAATTCCATTTCCCCATGCGCGTCCCTGAAACCATATTTTTCGTACAGCGGCCTGCCCATGGCCGTGGCGTTCAGGGTGATTTTTTTGTAGCCGAGGTTTTTTGCCTCGACGGCGATCCTTCCGAAAAGCTCCGTCGCGATTCCCTGGCTTCTGTAGGCCGGGAAGGTGAACATATTCATGATGTAGGCGACCCTTCCGTCGGGACAGGCGAAATTGGGCGGCGTTACAGAGAAGCTCAGGCCGCTCGTGGCTACGATTTCGTTCCCGTCCAAGGCGAGCCAGGCGACGAAGCTCCCGTCGGCGAGGGCGGATGTGAAATAGGCCAGATTCGCGCGCTCGATTTCGGCTATTCGCTTGTCGGACGTATCGAGGCCGTTCACTTCGGCGGAGAACAGGCCGCGGATCCGCGCGAGGTCGTTTGCGTCCGACGGCAGGGCTTTTCGGTATTCGATCACGACGACGCCTCCAATTTATGTTCCCAGCAAGGTTTACCGGAATATAGCGGAACGGTCAAGACCGTTCCCTACAGGGCTCACCGGAATGCAGCGGAACGGTCAAGACCGTTCCCTACAAGGTTCACCGGAATGCAGCGGAACGGTCAAGACCGTTCCCTACAGGGCTCACCGGAATAATATCGAGAAGGGCTGTCCGCGTGACAGCCCTAAGGTTAGCTCCATTTAGCGATAATAATAAACTTCTTCGTAAATTGACGTTTGTCATTCTGAGCGAAGCGAAGAATCTTGATTTTAAGACCCTTCGCTGCGCTCAGGGTGACGGGGTGCGGCAAATTTTCGTGGGAATCATAGGAAAATCGCAGGGGACGCCCCCCAGGGCGTCCCATTGCCTGAATCTGCCGGCAACTGCGGGACGCCGAGGGCGGCGTCCCCTACTGTATTATGGCGTATCCCATGAAAATTCGCCGCGCTCAGGGTGACTGCGCAAATCAATTTCAGAGGTGATAGTCGCAAACAGTGTT
>WQUN01000169.1 GCA_009782085.1 Bacillota bacterium | reverse complement strand
GATCCGTAAAAGCCGCGCGATCAAAGAAGCGAAGATAGTCGTCCGTTAATGCCGGGGCCAACTTGCGGATTTCCAGCTCCATATGTTCAATATTCCAGCCTTTCCTCCAGCCACCCCTTGACCTCGCCGATCGGTATCCTGACCTGAGCCATAGAGTCCCTCTCCCTGACCGTGACGGCCCCGTCCTCCAGGGAATCGAAGTCCAGCGTCACGCAGAACGGCGTGCCGGCCTCGTCCTGCCGCCTGTAGCGCTTGCCGATCGAGCCGGCGTCGTCGTAGTCGCAGACGAAGTGCTTTTTCAGGTCGTGGAAGAGCTTCCCGGCGTCCGGGGCCAGCTTTTTCGAAAGCGGCAAAATGGCCGCCTTAACGGGCGCGAGGGCCGGATGCAGGCGCAGGACGACGCGCACGTCTTCCTTGCCGTTCTCGTCCGTCCCGACTATTTCCTCGTCATACGCCTGACACAGGAACGCCAGCGCGAGGCGGGCGGGGCCGACGGCGGGTTCCACGACGTAGGGAATATAACGCCGGTTTGCCTCCTGATCGTAATATGTCAAATCCTGGCCGGAAAATTCCTGATGACGGTTCAAATCGTAATCCGTCCGGTCGGCTATGCCCCAAAGCTCGCCCCAGCCGAACGGGTATAACACCTCTATGTCGCTCGTGGCCTTGCTGTAAAAAGACAGCTCTTCCGGCGTATGGTCGCGGATACGCATGTTCTCATCCTTCAACCCCAGCTCCTTGAGCCAGTCCACACAGAATTTCTTCCAGTACGCGAACCATTCCAGATCCGTTCCGGGCTCGCAGAAGAACTCCAGCTCCATCTGCTCGAATTCCCGCGTGCGGAAGATAAAGTTGCCCGGGGTTATCTCGTTTCGGAAGGACTTTCCGACCTGTCCTATGCCGAACGGGATTTTTTTCCTTGTTGTGCGCTGGACGTTCTTAAAATTCACAAACATTCCCTGCGCCGTTTCGGGGCGCAGATATACCACGCTCTGGCTGTCCTCCGTGACGCCCATATGGGTCTTGAACATCATGTTGAACTGTCTGATGTCGGTAAAATCTTTTTTCCCGCAGCTGGGGCAGACGATTCCGTTTTCTTCGATAAATCTGATCATTTTTTCATTCGGCCAGCCGCCGGCGTTTACTTCTTCTCCCTTTGCCGCCGCGAAATCCTCGATGATTTTGTCAGCGCGGAAGCGCTCGCGGCAAGCCTTGCAATCCATCAGCGGGTCCGCGAAGGTCCCGACGTGGCCCGTGGCTTCCCAGATACGCGGATTCATGATTATCGCCGAGTCTACGCCGACGTTGTACTCGCTCTCCTGCACGAATTTCTTCCACCAGGCCTTTTTGATGTTGTTGATCAGCTCCACGCCCAGCGGGCCGTAGTCCCAGGCGTTGGCCAGGCCGCCGTATATCTCCGAGCCGGGGTAGACGAAACCGCGGTTCTTCGCCAGGGCGACGAGCTTATCCATTGTCAGGGCCCTGTCGGACGCCTTTTTTTCTGAATCGCTCATATGCCTCACTCCTCATCCTCATTCTCCCAATTGTGATACACGTTCATAATATCGTCGTCCTCGTCCAAAATCTCCAGCAGCCTGCGCATCCTTTTCCTGTCCTCCGGGTCCGCTATGGCGGACGCGGTCTGCGGCAGGAAGGTAACCTCCGCCGACAGCATTTTGATCCCGGCCTTGTCCAGGGCCTCGCGCACCTCCGAGAAGCCGTCCGGCGCGGTGGTTATCAGATAGCCCTCGTCCTCGGCGGCGAAGTCCTCCGCGCCCGCGTCCAGGGCCGCCATCATCAGGTCGTCCTCGGAGGTCTTTTTGTCTTTTTCCACGAGGATGAGCCCTTTCTCGTCGAACAGGAAGGATACGCAGCCGGTCATGCCCATGTTGCCTCCGCCCTTCGTGAAGGCGCTGCGTACGTTGGCGGCGGTGCGGTTGCGGTTGTCCGTCAGCGCGTCCACTATGACGGCCACCCCGCTCGGCCCGTAGCCCTCGTACTGTATGCGCTCGTAGTTCACGGCGTTCACGTCGCCGGCGGCCTTTTTGATACTGCGCTCGATGGTTTCGTTCGACATGTTGTTCGAGCGGGCCTTGGCCACCACGTCCTTAAGCCTCGAGTTGGAGGCCGGGTCCGGCCCGCCGGACTTGACCGCCACGGCGATCTCCCGGCCGAGCCGCGTGAAAACCTGGCCCCGCGCGTTATCATTTTTTTCCTTTTTTCGCTTGATATTTGAGAATTTCGAATGGCCCGACATGGAATTGAAACTCCTTTCGCGGTTTTCCGCCGTACCGTTCCGGCGTGTTTATCCCGATTATATTACATAAGATGAAAAGCAAAGTCAACAGGGATAATAGGGCGGCCGTTCCGCGCCCGCTATGAAAAATGTTGTATTTGACTGCCGGATGATGTATATTACCAGAAAAGGTAAAAATATGGGGGATATCTATGGCCGAATCGCGTCACTTTCCGATGAAACGCTGCTTTATCACCGGACAGCAGTGCACGCATCAAAACGACATAGCCAGGATCCGGCACAAGAATTTTGAGAACGGCTGCGCGTCGGCCTTCGTCGTAATGTCCTTCGAGAAGATGACGGACGTCACGTTCAACTCCGTAATCAGGCCGGAGATGGACAAATACGCCAAGGCGAATCTTCTCCTTAAAAAAGCGGACGCCGGCCACGTCCTTATTTGCTGCGAGGACGACAGGGACATAAAAACCTACCGCGAATTGGAGGCCGGGACCAAGGAAAAAATAGAGGACGGGAAGAGGCGCGCGCAGGATGTGAAGCTCGTGAAGAGAATCATCGTCAACCGGGCGGACCAGAAAGCGGCGTTCGGCTACATAATCTGCAACCAGATCTGCCAGCAGATACAGGTCGCGGACATAGTGATCGTCGACGTCTCAAAGGACAATCCCAACGTCTTTTACGAATTCGGCCTGAGCATGGCGCTGGGGAAGTTCATAATACCCGTCTGTTTCAAAAACGATTACGAAAAGGAGGAATCCGACGAAGGCAGCGGAGAGGCGTGGAGAAAGAAACTGTACGAGTATTTTTCGATCGGCGAGGAGGACATGCGGAAACGCTATAACGAAAGCGAGCTGACTTCGCCGGACGCGCGGCGGTACAGCATGTCCGAGCTGCACCTGGGCCAGACCATGCTGCAATATGACGACGGCGGGTTCATAGATACGGACGTCGCGAAGGTGATCGTCAATTACGCCAAATTTGTCAAAAGGCTTGAAAACGGCAACATCTTCAAGGGCGACCGCATCGCCGTGCTTGTTCAGCAGGGGCCTATCTACGCGAAAAACAAGGAAAACCCGAACAGGCGCCCTACGGAGCACAGTTTCCCGGCGTTTTTGCTGAACGGGGTAAACGTGGCCGCCGGGAAGGCGGAAGATAAGGTAATAAAGCCCCTGGACCAGGTGCTGGAAGGCGATACGGAGCGGTTCCTGAACGATTACCACAAACACCGGGGGTTCCTTTTCCACACCCGGAATTCACTCAACGAAGGCGCGTCGGCCGACACCAGGGACATCACCGTCAGGGAACTCCGCGGGGGAGGGGAACTCCTGCCGCCGTTTGAGATGATGATAGAGGCTCTCGGCTACGCGAATCAAATAGTCGTCGACACGGACAAGAACGACGTGGTCGCCCTTTTCTGGCTCGGCGTCGCGCACGGGTTCGGCGCCTACGCGGTGCGCATAATGCGGGAATACACGGATTACGAAAAGGAACAGGAAAAGCTGCACGCGGAAAGCCAGCGTAAAACCGCGGGCGCGGCCGACAAAGGGAAACGGGAAAAGCCGAACGCGGAAAACCAGCGTAAAACCGCGGGCGCGGCCGACAGCAAGCCGCGCAACGTCATAGATCTGTCGGGTTTATGGGCCGCCTATATAAACTCCGACGAATACGGGGAGTCCGAGCGGCAGCTGGAAACGGTGCAGCTGGGCATCGCCAGCCACAGAAAACTCCTCCCGATAATCGTCGAGAAAGACGCTTTTCCCAACCGGAACAACGCAAAGGACGAGGAAGCGGACAATTATTCGTCCTACGAGTCGTACTACCGGCGCAGGATGTGGAGCGCCCTCCTCAGCCACGACAGGCTGCACATAATCCTGGGCGCTGACCCGAAGGCCGATTCCTCCGTCAAGGAGGACAGGACGCCGCGCCTTAAGGTGGGCGATTGGGATCATCAGGCCGTTTCGCTTCTGACGGAGTATTCGTCGGCGCACAACACGGTGGACAAATACCTGATACGGGCGTTTGAAAACAAGAGGGAGAAAAAAGGCTACGCCTACTACAGGGACGCCCTCGGCTGCGACAACGTCATCTGCGTGGGCGACAATACGGTCAACCCGGTTTCGCACGGGATCATAGGGGACATTTACCAGAGCTGCGACGCGGACTGTCTGCATTACCGGGACGACATCGTAAAGCCCGCGTGCGGGGAAGACGGGAAAGCTTACAGCGAGAGGGCGTTTTTACGCTGGCCGAAGGGGGCGGAGCCGGCGCCCGGCGACCTGGTCGTCAAATGGAGGCAGCCCACCGCTTACTGCACCTCCTGCAAGCTGCAGGCGATAGACCCCGAAGCCTGCGAGTTCAAAAGGGCCGAGAACATGCGCAGGTATCCCCCTATCGCCGTCGGGGACGGCGGCTACAACAGCCATATCTCGTACGCCCAGCTGCTGATCGTCAAGAAGCGCCGTGACGGCGATACAAACGGCGGCCGTAAGGAATACTTCGAGATAGTTGTCGGGGGAGGGGCCGGCCCGGCGACATTCGCGCTGTCGTCGCTGTTCGTGAACGAGGAGATCAAGTATAAACGGCAAACAGATCCGGAAAGCCGGCTGGAAGAAATCTTTGACGCGTCCGTATTCGACGACAAGGACGGCTATCTGCTGGTGAAACTGCAGACGGAGATACGCCGGCGCATGTTGGAGGAGTTCAGGTCGAGCGGATATATTAAGGGAATAAGCAACGGCAACCTTGAAAAAATAAAGGAATACATGAGGCTCCTGTTGTCCAGATATTTCCTTCCGATGCTCTATCAGGAGGATATAGAGGGCATCGTCAAGTCTGTCAAATATTTCGTGTACAAGGTGATAAACGAAGACCCCGGGATAGAACCGTTAAACAAGGAGGCCCGCAAGCGCCTCGACTGGAATGATTATATCGAGAAGGCCGTAAGGAACGCGATCGAATCCTACGTCGGGACAGAGGTCATCTTCAAGGTCGAGGTGTCGCACAAGATTTCGGACGGAGGGCAAACCGGCGTCCAGGGCGTCGAGGACCGCGCGGTCCGCAGGATGTCGATAGCCGAATACGGGATAAGCGCGGACGGGAACAAGTGCGTGATCTCCGATGAAATCGAACCGGACGATAAGGCAAAATACAGTATAAAACCCGCCGTTTTCATGATAAGGAAACGGGTATAAAAAAAGGAGGCTCCATATGTACAGTTCAAGCGCCCCCGGCTTCGGGGAAATCCGGCAATACCTCGATCATATCCCCGTGATCGAGACGCACGAGCACTACGCCAAATATCAGGAGGCGGGCGACGCGCTGTCGTTTATCCTGGGCAATTACTACGAGTCCGACTTCCAGTCCGCCGGCGGGGAGGCGGGCTTCCCAGGCGGGGAGGCGTACGGCGGGCTTTCCTCCGAGGAAAAGTACGAGCGCTTCATGCGCGTTTTCCGCAGGTCAGACAAGACCGCCTACGCGCGGAGTATGATGGAGGGGCTCCGCCTGTGCTGGGGCGTTGGCGGCATAGACACTTACGGGGATTTCCTGGCCCTGGAGGAGAAGCTGAAAGGCCGCGGCCCGTCCGTATACGACGAGATGATGGAAAAGCTGGGGATCAGGGCCAAGGTGGTGGATATGTGGGATCTGATGTCCTATGTCGAGGGCGTGGCCAAAGGCTCCAAATACTGCCGCTTCGCCTTCTCTTTGCCGTTTTTCCACGACGTCCACTGCAAGGGGGACCTGCAAAGGCTGCGGAAATATCTCGGCCGGCCCGTAACCACTCTGGACGATTATCTGGAGAGCTTTGACAACTACCTTCAAAAATGCGTGGACTTCGGCGTCGTGTGCTTCAAGGACCAGACGGCCTACCGGCGGACGCTCGCGTACGGAAACCCGGACAGGGCCGAGGCCGAGAAGGTCTTCAACGACATGGTTTTCAACCCGCGGGACGTGTTCGGCGACGACCGGGTCCGCGCGCTGGACGACTGGCTGTTCCATTACGCGCTTCGCCGGGCCGCGAAATACGGCCTTCCGGTGCAGATCCACACCGGGCACATGGCCGGCATACGCAACGAGATCGCCAAGACGAACGCCTGTCACCTGATCCCGACCATCGAGCTGCACGAGGACGTGCGCTTCGACCTCTTCCACGGGAACTGGCCTTATATGGACGAATACCTGTTCATGGGGAAGAATTACCCGAACGTATGGCTGAACCTCTGCTGGGTCCAGGCCATAGACCCCGTTTACTGCGTCGAGCTGATGAAGCGCGCCGTGATGACCGTGCCGCATTCCAAGGTTTTCGCCTTCGGCGGGGACACGGGCATGGTGGAGTGGGCCGCGGGGTATCTCGCCCTGGCGAAGGACAACGTGGCGTGCGCGCTTTCGGAGCTGGCCGAAAGCGGATGGATAAGCATCGACGAGGCCAAGCGGATCGGGCTTGACTGGTTTTTTAACAATCCGAACGAGTTTTACGGCCTGGGGCTTAAGGAATAGCAAGAGTCCGCGGGAGCCGGACCGGGCGCGAAACATTGACCTCCTCCGTCAGCCGCCGGTCAGTGTTTTCTGCGCCCGGCGCGGACAAAAAGCCGCGCAAAGGCATTCTGCCTCTTGCGCGGCTCCCGCGTATTCTCATTTTTTCAATAATACTTGCGTTTTCTCGCCGCCTCGGATTTCTTCTTGCGTTTCACGCTGGGCTTGTCGTAGTGCTCCCTCTTGCGGACCTCGCCCATTATGCCCGCCTTGGCGCAGCTCTTCTTAAAACGGCGCAAAGCGCTGTCTAAGGTCTCGTTCTCTTTAAGTTTAACCTCTGCCACGAATATCCCTCCCTCCAACAGTCGCCTCTATGCATATTAATCATACACAATATGAACAAAAACGTCAACAAAATATTTTCATTTTCACGAATTTCCTTTACGATTTCCTTGTCTTTGGTCCAAATCGTCTATGGATTTTGTCCTGGGTCTCTTGGCTGCGGCTCTGCTTATTATGGACGCGGAGGGGTTTTTTATGCGGCCCTGCCGCGCGCGGGGCGCGGTAATCGCATAAGCAAGCGTCTCGTATGTCATTGTTTATAACAGTTTTGTCAGCGCGAGGATTATCAGGATAGCGCCCCCGAGCCAGGAAAAATTGAATTTGATGCTCCTCGCCGCCTTATTGCCTATGAAGCTCCCCAGCAGCACCGCGGCGGTGTTGGCGGCGAGGGAGCCGATTATGACGGCGGGGACGCTTACGCTGCCCAGCGCCGCGCCGAAGCCAACCGCCAGCCCGTCGAGTGAGAGCGCCAGGGCCAGCGAGAAAGCCTCGGCCGTGGAAATGCTCCTGGACGCGTCGATGTCCGCCTCTTCAGGGTCTGCGTAAAGGCTCAGGATGAACTTGAAATTGAACATGGAAAAGTGCAGTTCCTTGTTGATATGGCTGTATTTTCTGATTATGGATTTTGTGACCCCGTCCAGCAGCTTTATAAAGCCGAGGACGAACAGGATCACGACGCACAGGGCCGTGGTCAGCGGCGCGGGGAGGTAAGGCCTGATCAGCGAGCCGATAAAAAGGGATACGCCCACGACGGCGCTGCAAACCGCGCTGATGATCTGCACGGACAGGAACGGGATGCGTATTTTCGCGCTGCCATACGCGAAACTCGCCATCAGCGCGTCGAGGGAGAGGGACGCGGCGAGGGCGAGAGCTTCGAGGACAGTGAGCAAGGACACGGAGTACCACCACTTCACGGATTGTATATTGCTGTTCCTCCTAGTCTATTCGCCGCGGAGGGTTTGCGTGATTTGCCCGCGATTTTTACACGACAAACGCATGAACATACAAATCGCACAGCGAATGTAGGGCGCGCCGACCCCGGCGCGCCGAGCTTGCTCTGATTTTATGCAAAAATACTTTCATGTGTTTGTCGCGGCGATTTTTAGCATTCCGCTTGTATTTGCCGGGCTGTTGGTTTATACTTGTGGCGGATAAATACGAATAAGAACCTGGAACCTGTAAGCAAACGCACAAGGGGGCATATGTATGGAGTTCGAGAAAATAAAGCGGATAATCTCGGAGCAAATGAACATCAGCGCCGACAAGATAACCATGGAAACCTCTTTTACAAAGGACCTTAAGGCCGATTCGCTGGATATTTTCCAGATCATCTCCGAACTGGAGGAAACTTTCGGCATGGAGTTCGCGAGCGAGGACGCCGGGAAGATCGCAACCGTCGGCGATGCGGTCGCCTACGTCAAAAAGGCGAGGACGTGAGCCGATGCGTCTCGGATATGTTTTTAAGAACGAAAAGCTGCTCAGGACGGCTTTGACCCACAGCTCCTACGCCCACGAGAATTCGGTCAGGGACTTCAACGAGCGGCTCGAATTCCTGGGCGACGCGGTTCTGGAGCTTTCTGTCAGCGATTATCTGTACAATAAGTATCCGGACGAGTCCGAGGGGGATATGACGAGGCTCCGCGCGGGCCTGGTCTGCGAGCCGAGCCTGGCGTCCCTCGCCCGTAAGATCGGGCTCGACCGCGAGATATTCCTGGGGCGCGGGGAAGAATCGAGCGGCGGCCGGAACAGGGACTCCATACTGGCAGACGCTTTGGAGGCGGTGATAGGCGCGTTGTATCTGGACGGCGGCCTGGCACCCGCGAGGGCGTTCGTCCTGGAAATTTTGGACGAAGCGCTGAAAAGCGAGTTCGGTTTCATGGCGGATTACAAGACCTATCTCCAGGAGGCCATCCAGCGCGACAGCAGAGAACCGGCCGTCTATGCGATTATTGGCGAGAGCGGGCCGGATCATGAAAAGATATTCACCGCGTCGGTGTCGTTCGGCGGGCAGGTCCTCGGGGTAGGGGAGGGCAGGTCTAAAAAGGACGCGGAGCAGAAGGCGGCGTATTTCGCGATAAAAAAGATGAATTTATAAGAACCTGTATTCAACCCGCCGGAATATATAATAAGCCCGCGTCCGATTCCCAGAGGCGGGCTTTGCATATTTTGCCGCGCGAATGCGCACACTATTTCTCGAATAATGACGGATAAAGGCTCTTTTATATACTGCTTGCTCACAGGGAGGACACAAAATGGAAACGCTCAAAGTCTCGACAAACTCCGTGCCGAAGTCGGTCGCGGGAGCCATCGCCGCCATACTTCGAAACCGGCAGCCGGTAGAAGTGATTGCTATCGGCGCCGGCGCCGTCAACCAAACCACGAAAAGCATCGCCATCGCGCGCGGTTTTGTCGCGCCCAACGGCATTGACCTGATCTGCATCCCGTCGTTCGCTCAGCTGGACGTGGACGGCCAGGAGAAAACCTCGATAAGGTTTTTGGTGGAACAGAGGTAGGGCAAAAAGTTTCAGTCTAAGACCGCCTTGCCGCGGTCCATTCCTCGTACCACCCCGTTGCCTCTTTCGAAAATCCCATAATCCTGTCCATTGTGAAGAAGACGGGCGCTTGCGCCGGGCCGCTAGCCTCGTGGTTCCCGCAGACTCTTGCCGCATACCGCCGGATCTCGTCCAAATCGGCCGGGAGAGAAGTCACAATCCCTTCCAGCCGCGCTATCTCAGAACAGCCCCGGCCTTTTCCCTCAGACCAGCCAAAATCCTGTCCACGGCCTCCGCCGCCTCGGCGTCTTTGAGCGTCCGCTCCGCGCACCTGAAAACCAGCCTGTAGGCCGCGGATTTCATCCCCTCGCCGACCTGCGCTCCCCTGTAGACGTCGAACAGGGCGGCGCTCTCCAGGAATTCCCCGCCGCTCTCCGCGATTATTTTCAGCATTTGCCCGTTCTCGACCCCGTCGCCGACTATGACCGCGATGTCCCGCTCCATGGCCGGGAACTTCGGCAGGGGCTTGCAGACGCGCTCCAGCGTCGCGGCGCTGAAAGCCGCGTCCAGATTAATGACCGCCAGGCATGCCCGCTCCCCGATCTCGTAATTGTCCAGGACGTCCGGGTGCGCCTCCCCGATCCAGCCCAGGTCAACGGAGCCGTCCGCGCCGGACGGCCCGGGACGCGCCGCCGCCCGTATGCGGGCGGTTCGTCCGGGATGCGTGTACGGAAGCGACGTTTCTCTCGTAAACTCCGGCTCGCCGATTCCCAGATGCTCGAAGAGCTCGCACATCGCGCCCTTCAGGGTATAAAAATCCCCGCAGCCGTACATGCCGGCCGTCAGGGTGTTCACTTCGTCGGGCAGTTCCCCCGCGCCTCTCGGGATATAGGTTTTCGCGGCTTCGAACAGCGCCGCCACGGGGTTACGGCGGCTGTAATTGTTGGAAAGGCTCGTCAGCATGGAGTTCAGCGTGGTGGTGCGCATTATGCCGTAGTCCTCGCCGAGCGGGTTCGTGATCGTGACCGCCGTCCGCAGGGTGTCGTTTTCCGGGATCAGCAGCTTGTCAAAGACTTTCGGGCTCTCGAAGGAATACGTCAGCGCCTCGTGGAAACCCATCGCGGTCAT
>WQUN01000168.1 GCA_009782085.1 Bacillota bacterium | reverse complement strand
ATAATGTTCGTTTGGGCGCTGGCAATAGTGTCCCAGGTGCTCATGATCATCGGCCCGAAGATACTCGGCCACGCCACGGACGAGATAGTCAGCGGGATGCAGCTCCAGATAACCGGCTCCGGCGGGATAAACTTCGCCAGGATCGGCCAGATCATGCTGGAGGTCATGCTTTTATACGGTACGGGGGCGGTGCTGAACTATTGCCAGGGGTTCGTCATGGCCGGGCTAAGCACGAAGGTCACCTACAACATGCGCACGGACATCAGCTCCAAGATAAACCGCCTGCCCCTCAGATATTTCGACGGGACCACCTACGGCGACGTGATCTCCAGGATCACGAACGACGTGGACACCATCAACCTGTCCTTCACCCAGAGCCTGACCCAGATCGTGACCTCAGTGACGGGCGTCGTGGGCGTGCTGATAATGATGCTGACGATCAGCTGGCGGCTGACTCTGGTCACGCTGTGCGTCCTGCCGCTCTCGGCCGTCTTTGTGTCGCTGATCGTGAAGAAGTCCCAGAAGCACTTCTTCAACCAGCAGAACTATCTCGGCAAGGTCAACGGCCACGTGGAGGAGATGTTCGGCAGCGCGGTCATCGTCCGGGCCTTCAACGGGGAGGAGGAGTCCGTCGAGACCTTCGACGGGTACAACAACACCCTCTATGAGTCGGCGAGGAAGGCCAACTTCCTCTCCGGCCTGATGATGCCGATAACGACCTTCATCGGGAACCTGGCCTACGTGGCCGTCTGCGTAATAGGCGGGAGCCTCGTGGCGGCCGGGAGCATGACCGTCGGCGGCATACAGGCGTTCATCCAGTACGTCCGGCAGTTCACCCAGCCGATCTCCCAGCTGGCGAACATGTCGAACGTCCTGCAGCAGACCGCGGCGGCCGCGGAGCGCGTGTTCCTGTTTTTAGGCGAGGAGGAGGAAACCCCCGACGCGCCGGACGCGCTGTCCGTCGCCCGGAGGGGAGAGCCGGCCTCCGAGGCGGAGCGCAGCGTTTCCGTGGCCGGGAGCGTTGGCTTCGGGAACGTGGTGTTCGGCTATGACCCGGGCAATATTATAATCCACAACTTCAACGCCAAGGTGGAGCCGGGGCAGAAGATCGCCATAGTCGGCCCGACGGGCGCCGGCAAGACCACGATAGTGAAGCTCCTGATGCGCTTCTACGACGTGAACGAGGGCTCGATCTCCGTGGACGGCCGCGACATCCGGCTCTTCAAGCGGAACGCGCTTCGGTCGGTCTTCGGGATGGTCCTACAGGACACGTGGCTGTTCAAGGGCACGGTCAAAGAGAACATCCGCTACAGCAGGCAGGACGCCTCGGACGAGGACGTCTGCCGGGCGGCGAAGGCCGCGCAGGTCGACCACTTCGTGCGCACTTTGCCGGACGGCTACGACATGGTCATAAACGAGGAGGCCGACAACATCTCCCAGGGGCAGAAACAGCTCCTTACGATAGCGCGGGCGATCCTGGCGGACCCGGAGATACTGATCCTGGACGAGGCGACCTCCAGCGTGGACACCCGCACGGAGGTCCTGATCCAGAGGGCCATGGACAACCTGATGAAGGGCCGCACGAGCTTCGTCATAGCGCACCGCCTGTCCACCATCCGCAACGCGGACATGATACTCTGTATGCACAACGGCGACATCGTGGAGCAGGGCACGCACGAGGAGCTGCTGGCCAAAGGCGGGTTTTACGCGGCGCTTTACAACAGCCAGTTCGACGCGGCCGGCTGAGGAGAAGAGTATGCGCAAAAAAGATATTCTGGGAAACGAATGGCTAAGCAAACGCTTCGTATTCTCCAGCTCGATGAGAAAACTGAACGGTGAATACGAGGGGTATTCGGCCTTGATACGCTTTTTACCCGGCAGTGGGGAATTAATAAGGAATTTTGGCGGTAAAACCCTGCGCTTGGCCGGGGAGGGATATAAGTGGCTCGTTTATCAGCCGACGGATGAAAACTGGGCGCTGACCGCGCTTTATGGCCCAAACGGCGAGTTGATACAGTTCTATTTTGACATAAGCAGGGAAAACTTTCTGGATGAAAACGGGATTCCGTGCAGGGACGATATATTTTTAGACCTGGTAATCTCGCCGGACGGAGAGGCGCTCACGAAGGACATGGACGAATTGCGGGAAGCCCTTGATAAAAGGGAAATCACCGCCGGCGATTATGAACGGGCGCTGAAAACGCATGACGCGATAATCGGCGGAAAGTGGAACAACACAGAGCTGCTTAAGGAATTTTGCGAAGAACTGCTCAAAGATTATGTGTAAAATCAGGGAAAAACGGGAGCCGTATATCCATGCCCATTTCCGCCAGGCTCAGAACCGCCGCCGAGCTCATCGCCTTTCCCCGCATAGCCGACATAGGGACGGATCACGCCTTTCTGCCGATATACGCCGTGGAACGCGGCCTCGCGGAGGCGGCCGTTGCCTGTGACTTGAGCCCGGGTTCGCTGGCCAAGGCCGGGCGCAACATAGCCGCCGCCGGCCTTTCCGGAAAAATCCGGACCGGGCTGGGCGACGGGCTGGAGCCTTTGGTCTTGGGCGAAGCCCAGTGCGCGGTGCTGGCGGGCATGGGAGGGCATCTGATGATCGGCATCCTGCGCCGAAGCCCGGAAATAACCGCCGGGCTCTCGCAGATCATCCTCCAGCCGCAAAACGACGTCCCGTTCGTCCGACGGGCAGTCCACGCGATGGATATGCTTATAGCCGACGAAAAAATTGTGCGCGACAGGGGAAAGTATTATAATATCCTGGATTGCAGGCCCGGAACGATAAACGGGCCGGAAGACGGGGCCGGTCGGCCATACGGCGACGCCGGCTACGAATTCGGCCGGCTGCCGATAGATCGGAACGACCCGGTTTTGCGGGAATACCTGTGCGTGACGATACGAAAAAACGGGGACATACTCGAAAAGATACGCTCCGGCGGCTCAGGCGGGGCTGCCGCCCGCGTTTCGGAACTACAAAGGATCACGGCCCTGGCAAGGGAGGCGCTCGCATGTATGCCGACGTGAGATGGATAATGGAGCAAATGGAGGCCTACGCCCCGGCCGCGCTGGCGGAAGATTGGGACAACGTGGGGCTTCTGGCCGGGCGGCCGGAAAAGGCTGTCAGGACTGTCCTCCTCGCGCTGGACGCGACCGACAAGGCCGTGAGGGAGGCCGTCTCGCGCGGCGCGGACGCGCTCGTGACGCACCATCCGCTGATCTTCAAGCCCATATCCCGGGTGACCTCCGAAACGGCCCAGGGCCGCAGGCTGCTGGAGCTTATCGAACGCGGCGTCGCCTGTTTCTGCGCCCACACGAACCTCGACCGCGCCGCCGGCGGCGTCAACGACGCGCTGTTCGAGCTTCTCGGGCTGAGAGATAAGGAGCAGATCGGCCGGGACGCATATGGCCTTCCGGGGCAGGGCCGCGCGGGGTATCTGCCCGCGCCGGCGTCCCTTCGGGATTTTGCCGCGCATGTACAAAAAACGCTGAAATTGGACAGCATAAGATATTGCGGGGACAGCGGCGCCGTGCTCAAAAAGATCGGCATATGCGCGGGCGGGGCCGCGGGCGCGAAATACGCGCGGATGGCCGCCGAGGCAAAGTGCGATTGCTACGTCACAGGGGATATAGGCTATCACGACGCCCAGGCTATCGCGGACATGGGGCTATGCGCCGTGGACGCCACCCATTACGCCGGCGAGGCGCCGGTGCTGGGGAAGCTGAGGGACTATCTGGCGGGATGCGCGGAGCGGGACGGGCTCACGGTCGATATAACCGCGGCGGATTCCGGGGCCGGGATCGCGTGACAGACTTATATACGCGCGCATCGCAGTTGGCCGTTCCGTATAAGTATATAGGCAAACAGAGGGATCCATATGAACGAGACAGACCGAATAACCGTCACAGTCACGGGCGGCGGCCGGAAACCGATAGCCAAGACCGTCCCGGCGGGAACGACCCTCCTGGACGTCTCCAGGTCCTTCGCCCACACGTTGAACAGGCCGATACTCCTGGCCAAGGTGAACGGCGAGCTCCAGGACCTGCGGACAGCGCTTTTCTACGACTGCGCCGTGACTTTTTTGGACATATCCG
>WQUN01000167.1 GCA_009782085.1 Bacillota bacterium | reverse complement strand
TCAGCGCCTCGTGGAAACCCATCGCGCTCATGCAGTTCCTGACGGCGTCATCCATGATCTGCCTTTCGGTCTTCCGGCCGACGGACGGCGCGCCCGCGGTCAGCGTCGGCTCGATCCTGTCGTAGCCGTAGAGCCTGGCGACCTCTTCCGCTATGTCCGCCTCGATCTCTATGTCCGGCCGGAAAGTCGGGGCGACGGCGCAAAGGCCGGGATCTCCGCCGTCCGCTCCGGCGTTTTCGACGCGTATCTCCAAACGTTCCAGCAGCGCGGCCATTTCGTTCCCGGTCAGCGGCCGGCCGTTCCTCTCCAGGCCGAGCAGCCTGTTCACGCGTTGGGCCGAGAACGGGACGCGCTTTTTCTCCCGCTTTCTGGGATAGCAGTCCAGCGCGCCCGGCACGACCTCCCCGCAGCCGAGCTCCTCCGCCAAAGCGCAGGCCCGGTTCATGGCCTCCAGCGCCAGGTTCGGGTCGAGGCCCTTTTCGAACTTCGCGGAGGAATCCGTCCGCAGGCCGAGTTTTTTGGAGGTCAGGCGGACGTTGGTTCCGTCGAAGCAGGCGGCCTCGAACAGTATCCCGGCGGCGTTCTCCGTGACCATCGAGTTCTCTCCGCCCATGATCCCGGCGATAGCCACGGCCTTCTCCGGGTCGGCTATGACCAGCATCGACGCGTCCAGGACGCGCGCGGTCCCGTCGAGCGTCGTGAAGACCTCGCCGTCCCGGGCGTTCCGCACGATGATTTTCCTCCGGGCGATGTTGTCTATGTCGAAGGCGTGCATCGGCTGGCCGTACTCCAGCATGACGTAGTTCGTGATATCCACGATGTTGTTTATCGGCCTGACGCCGCAGGCCATCAGCCGCTGCCGCATCCAGAGCGGCGACGGGGCGAGCCTGACGTTTTTAAGGGCCCGCGCGATATACCTCGGGCAGAGCGCCGGGTTTTGTATCTCCACGCTTATCATGTCCGGGATGTTTCCGCCGGCGCTTTCCCTCACGCGGACTTCCGGCAGCGTAAGCGGCAGGCCATAGGTCGCGGCGGTCTCCCTGGCAATGCCTATGACGGAGAAGCAGTCCGGCCTGTTGGAGGTTATCTCGAACTCCACGACCTCGTCTTTAAGCATGAGGGCCGCAAGGGCGTCGTCGCCGGGCTTTACGCCGGAATCCTCCGCGAAAATATATATGCCGTCCTCCGGGGCTTCCGGGTACTCCGCCGGGGTGTGGCCGAGTTCCTGTATCGAGCACATCATGCCCTCGGAGAGCTCGCCGCGGAGCCTGCCCGTCCGGATGACCGCGCCGCCCGAAAGCGTAGCGCCGTCCAGCGCCACCGGCACGAGCGCGCCCTCGAAGATGTTCGGCGCGCCGGTGACGATCTGCAAGACCACGGAGCCGGCGTCCACCCGCGCGACCAGCAGATGGTCGGAATTCTCGTGCTTTTTGAGGCTTAAAACGCGCCCGACGGCCACGTTCGACAGCTCCGCGCCGAGCTTTCGGACGGCCTCTACCTTCGAGCCGGAGAGGGTTATGTCCTCGACGAAGACGGAGGTGGGCTTATCCATCGGGACAAAAGTTTTAAGCCAGGACATTGGGACGTCCATGAAATCAGCTCCTAAATCGTATTAGCTCCTTTTATTCTCCAGCAGCGACGTGCACGCCGGGCATCTCGTGGCCTTGACGCTTATCTGCGTCATGCAGTACGGGCACTCGCGGGTCGCCGGGGTCTGCGGGGTTTCCGGCTTTTTGTCCACGGACATTATCCTGTTCACCAGCTTCACCATCAGGAACACGACGAACGCCAGGATAATGAAGCTGATCACGCTGGTGATGAACGCGCCGTAGAGCAGATCCGCCCCGCGCACGGTCACTTTCAACGCGTCAAAATTCTTTCCCACGAACAGCCCGATTATGGGGGAAAGTATGTTCGTGGTCAGCGAGGTCACGATTGCCTGGAACGCCGCGCCGATTATCACGGCGACCGCCAGGTTCATGACGTTGCCCCGCAGGGCGAATTCTTTGAACTCGGTGAAAAATTTTTTCATTTCTTAGTCCTCCCCGTATTTTTTTATTTAATATTTAATTAGTGTCATCTCTTAAACTGCCCCAAAAATCTCACGTCGTTCTCAAACATCAGCCTCATGTCCGAAATCCCGAACCGCGCCATAGCCATCCGCTCCAGCCCGAAGCCGAAGGCCCAGCCCGTGTACTCCTCCGGGTCGATGTTCTGCATCCTCAGCACGTTCGGGTGCACCATGCCGCAGCCGCCGAGCTCGACCCAGCCGCTGTCCTTGCAGACGCGGCAGCCCTTGCCGCCGCAGACGAAGCAGCTCACGTCCATCTCTGCGCTGGGCTCCGTGAACGGGAAATGGTGCGGCCGGAAGCGCGTGCGGGTGTCTTCGCCGAAAAGCTGCTTCGCGAACAGGTCGAGCGAGCCCTTGAGGTCGCCCATCGTTATGTCCCTGTCCACCACGAGCCCCTCGATCTGGTGGAAAACGGGCGAGTGTGTGGCGTCCACGGCGTCGGAGCGGTAGCATTTGCCCGGCGCGACGATCTTTATCGGCGGCTTTTTCTTCTCCATCACGCGTATCTGCACGGAGGAGGTCTGCGTGCGGAGCACCAGCCCGCCGTCCGCGTAGAACGTGTCCTGCTCGTCCTTGGCGGGGTGGTTGGCCGGGATGTTCAGCGCCTCGAAGTTGTAGTAGTCGAGCTCCACCTCCGGCCCTTCCGCTATCTCGAAGCCCATGCCGATAAAAAGCTCCTTCAGCTCGTCGATCACGATGGTCATCGGATGCCTGCAGCCCATCTGCCTGGGCGTCCCCGGCGCGGTCACGTCGATGCGCTCCTCCGCCAGCCGCGCGGCGCGCTCCTTAGAAAGCAGCGCGCGCCTGGCCGCGTCCAGGCGGGCCTCGATGTGCAGCCGGACCTCGTTGGCGAGCTGCCCCATCGCCGGACGCTCCTCCGGGCCAAGCCCGCCGAGGGACTTCAAAATCCGCGTCAGTTCGCCTTTCTTGCCCAGAAGCGACACGCGAAGCTCCTCCACTGCCTCCGGGGTCAGCGCCGAAGCCAGGCTTTCGTCGGCTTTTTCCCGGATTGCGATCAATTCCTCTTTCATTATGGGCCTCCTTTTTTCCGAAACACAAAAAACCCCGTCCGCAAGGGACGGAGGCGACGCTTCCGTGGTACCACCCTAATTCCGGCCGCCGCGAAGCGCGGGGACGGCTCTCAGCCCGGCGGCCTCCCTCGTAAAGAGGCGGGCGCCGGTCATGCTGTAACGGGCACGCCCGTCCGCGGTTTTCTCCGCGGCCGCTTTGCCGGTTCGTAACCTGGGTTCAATCCGGCGTTCCGGGAGTTGAACACAGGTTGTCGGATTTATACCGGCGTAAGGAACTGTAAAACAATACGTTGCCTATTTTGCGCGACTTATTATTTTGCGGTTCCTAAGGCGCGAACTTCGGCTGAGCTCCGCTGCGGGCCTTGCAGCCTGCCGGACTTTGTCCGGGACTTGCTCAAAGGCATACGCCTTTGAGCAATCCCGGCCTTAACCCGGCGGGACCCGCTCTCTGACGGTAGAGGAACAGGCGGGATTTGAAGCCTGATACCCTCGAGCGTCCTTCAGCTTACTTTCACCTTTGCGCGTTTGGTGCAGATTTGCGTTAAATTTGCGCAAGTATATCAGATATGAACGGATGTGTCAAACGGCAAAAACGGCGGGGCGCGGCAAACGCACGAATCTCCACGAGCAAGGCTCGCCAAGTGAACGAAATTCCGGATGCTGAAAACATTTGCCGACGACGCGACAGAGGAGGCCAATGTTTTCGCACCCAGGCAACATAGAAGCTGCCGCAGTTGATCGCCCGCAAAGATATATGCTTTTTCCCGTTTGTTTGATAAAATAAAATGGGAGCCTTAAATTATAACGTTGGAGAAATTACACAATGAGTCCGATCGTAACAGCCATGAAAAAAATACGCAGCTTTATCGTGCAGGACACGTCGGCCCGGCGCAAAATGGCGTTGGAGGGCAGGATCGTCCCCACCGCCATGTTTTTGACCTTGCCTTCGCTGCTGATGGTGGTAGTCGCCAGCCTGAACCCTATCATCGACTCTTTTTTCAT
>WQUN01000166.1 GCA_009782085.1 Bacillota bacterium | reverse complement strand
CCGTTGACCAGCGGAACCTGCGCGTCTATCCGGGACTGCGTGGCGTATGGGTCATACGCGACGTTCTTGGCCGCGGAGATTATCGCGCAGAACGAGTTCATGCTGTCCTCCGTGAACGACGAGCCGTTCGCCGCCGCCTCGGCCTGCCTGATCGCGGCGAGTAGGACGGACGCGTCGGCGGGAGGTTCGTTCGCCGCGCCGGAGGATATCGAGTAGCTCGCTATGAATTCGCTTATCGCGAAGAAGTGCGTGCCCGGCTCGCCGGTGGTGGGGCTCAGGTCGCCGGCTTCCCTCACGGTCTTGGACACGCGTATGTACCGGTACGATCCGTCGGGAACGGGTATCGTGACCGAATCGCCCGCGAGAGGCGTCGGGCCCTGTTCAAACAGCAGGACCGCCGTCCCGTTGTCGAAGGCGGAACTGTCGTTCGCGCCCTCTATCTTGAAGTTGCCGCGGATGCCCGGCTGACCGGCGACAGGGTCCGTATAGTTCTTGTCGTCGCCCGCGTAGAAATACATCTTCAGCTGGTTTATCGGGACGGACTTCCCGTAATCGGCCTGCCACCAGAAATCCTCGTCGGTCGTCTGCCGGCTGTACCACCCGTTGCCGCCGCCGATGACGCCGTTCACCGCCACGTTCGGAGCTGCCCACGGCCCGATGGAAGAGCTGGCGGAAGCGCCGGCCGCGGCGTACTTGACCGTCTGATCCCGTATCACGGTGTTGTAGGCGAGCCCCGAGGTTACGGAGGAGGTCCCGACGGTGTTGTTCCGGATGACGGTGTTGTACGCTTTCAGATTGCCCGTCCCGGCCGGCGGCGCGGCGAATTCCACGGCCATGTCCCCGGTCGCGACGGTGTTGCCCTCTATGACCTCGCCGTCTATTTCGGGCGAAATCTGCTGGTCATTCGTGTCGTAGGGTTCGCGCATCAGCGTGAAGTGCGCGCCGTTTTGCAGGGAGTTGCCGCGGAACACCGAGCGCATCTGCATGGTGCCGTCAATGTATATGCCGTTTATGTCCAGGCTAATGGAGTTCCCGTCCATTGAAATGCCGCCGCTTAAGATTGTGTTGCCGAGATACATGTTGTACATGCTCGTCCTGCCCTGGATCGAGTTGCCCCAGGGGTAGCGGATGGTCTTTTCCTTTATGCCCCAGTTTTCCTTCTGCGGGTCGTTGGGGTTGTTGACGTAGTTGGGAGTCCCGGAGATAACATTCTCCGCGACGACAAAGTTATGGCAGGCCCCCCACGGCAATATGGCGCGCTCGCAGCCGTCGATGTGGTTGCCTATGACGTAGGCGTTGTTTATGATCCTCTGGATCAGAAACACGGAGGTGCCGTCCGGGATGACGTCCCACGGAGCGCTTAACTCAAACGCGTCGGCCGTGTTGTCCGTAATCGTCCTGGTCTGTCCTTTTCCCTTTCCGTTAATTATGGTCGCAACATATGTTTTGTAGTAGCCGGGGGTCAGCTTCTGGCCGGGATCGCGCTGCACGGCGACGGTGTTTTTGTTGTCGACAAAGGCCCTGCCGAAATCCGGCGACAGCGTGTACGCCGTGCTCGAACCCGACGCGTAGCCGTAATAGTTCACGGCCATTTCGGCGGAGGCCCCGTCGAACGCGATGCCCTCGCCCCGGTTCCCGCCCACTATGTTCGCGATGTAGTTGTCATGGATGTAAAGGTTTTCCGAACCCCTGTTGCCGAACTGGAAAAACCAGCCGGACGACTCCGCGACGGAATTTTGCCAGTTTGAGCGGCCGTCCAGGGAGTTGTTCTCCCAAAGGACGTTGCGCACGCCGCCGCTGAAGCTCTCCGCGCCGTTCGACTCATAGTATGTATATTTCGTGTTCGTCACCGTCAGGCAGTCGCAGCCCCAGAAATAGGTCACGCTGCCGTCGCTGGTAAGGTCGCAGTTGTCGATCGCGATGTTGCGGCCGGACATGCTTACGCAGCCGGAGGGCGCCTCGTCCCCGGCGCGCGTCCCGCCGCCGATGTTTTCGGCCTCGTTCCTGTTGGTGATCTTCGTGTTCAGCACCTTGACGTTATAGGCCACGTCCTGGTACGGCTCGACGGCCTGGCTGACGACCGTACCGTCGTACATGCGCTTGACGACCGTCCCGCCGTTCATGTACGCGTTAAGCCGCTCCAACCTGTTGTCGATAACGTTCGGGTTTTTCGGATTATAGCTGGTGTTGGAAGTCCCGTAGGCCGAATTGTCCGGCGGCCACGGGTGGGGATACTGCGCGTTGGCCTCGACCTTGCAGGGGATCCACCACTGTACGGCCATGCTCGGATCGGCCATGTAAATCGGCGCGCAGATGTCCTTTAAGACCCAGGTGGTGTCGATGGTGAGATTTTGCACGACAAAATCGGAATTGCCCTCTATCAGCGCGTAGCGGGTCACGTGTTGGCCCATCGCCGCGGACTTGTCCGACTCCACCAGCCACGTGACGCCCATGACGCCGTTTAGCACCGTGTATTTAGGCATTATCAGCGTTCCCTCGACGTCGTATCTGCCCGGAGGGATATTGACCGTGCCGCCGCCGTTGGCCCCGGCCCGGTCGATGACCGCCTGGATGGCCGCCGTGCTGTCGCGCCGGCCGGTCGGGTCGGCCATAAGCGGGTCCGTACCGGTTCCGGCCCAATCGACCGGCACGCTGAACTGAGCCGACGGCCAGGCCGACTGCGCGTCGGGGCCCACGGCGACCGTCAGCGGGTCGCTCCAGCCGTATTGGCCGCCGAAGCCGTTGGTGTACCAGAGCTTGTAATCGCCGTCCCCCAGGCCGCTTGGAATGACCGCGGTGAAGCTGTAATTGTCGAAAGCGCTGACGGGGATAAAGTCCGCGTAGCTGTTCCCGGCGAGATAGGCCCTGACGGTCGTAAGCGTGCTGCCGAGATCCGCTCCGAAGTTGCGGCCAAAAATCCGAGCCGGCTGCCCGGCTTGAAGCACGGATTTTTCAGCCCACTCGGCGCTGGCGCGGTTTATGAGCCGCGGGGCCGACGAGCCGTTCGCGGTCGTGATCAGGACGCGGAATATGCCGTTTTTCTCCGCCGCCGGGATGACCGCCGACAGGGAATTGTCGTTTATCTGGATAATTTCCGCCCCGGCCCCGTCCGTGTCCGAAACGCCCGGCATTGCGGGCGCGGCGGGCGGCGCGCTTACCGCGCCGTCTGTCACGCGCCCGGCGGAAACGGTCGTGCCGTCCGGCGCGAACGAGTCTCCCTGAACGGAGAGCGTCTGATCCGGATAGGTCGGATCGGAGATATGTATGACCGCCGGCGGAGAGGCCGCGGCGTTCGGCCCGGCTTGCGCCGGGACGGCCATAAACAGGGATAGAGAGGATGTGATCATACTTATCCCCACCGCGACGGAAACCGCCCTTTTGAAGCAAAATCGCCTTTTCTTTGATTTCATCTTGCCCATTCCTCCCTTAAATTATAAATAAGCGGCTCCCGGCGTATTTCACTCATTACGCCGGGAGCCGCCGGGTGCCTATTTGTTATCAAATATTAACATAAAATAGGGGGCCTGTCAATAATTTTACTCATAAAATTTACCTTGGAAAAGACTAAAGTATTGCGCGGCGGGTAATATTGCGCAATTCTGGGAGGAAAAATATTCCGCGTGGAATCGGGCTATCATGTCTTCCCGCTAAACCTCCCGAACGCCGAATACCTCGAAACCTGGTATATTGGGTCATTGCCCCTCCGTCGGCTTTTCACAACGAAGCCAACGCCCGCAACCTTTGGAGATATTGACCTTCATGCCGCAGCCGGCGGCGTTTTGAGCGATACAAATCGCCTCGCCGGTCATCACGTCGCGGACGTTCGCGTAGCGGGCGTCAAAGACCCGCAGCTCCGTGCTGATTTCGCCGTCGGACAAATTGATCAGGTAAAAGTGATCAATACCGGGCAGGTTCCGCCGGAACGCGGCAACGCCGGGGCATGACCACGAGCGGGCCAAATCCCTTGCGGCAGCGTCTGAGAGAAGTTTTTCAAACGAAGTCTCTCCGGGCGCAAAGCATCGGCCGCATACCTCGAACGCGAAAAACACAACCCGTCCGCCGCCCAGCTTGCGCTCGACCACCGCCGGCCTGCCGTCCTGAAACCTTGCCGTAACTTCGGCGTCTGTCACGCAGAGTTCGCCGAAACACCCCTTGACCGGCAAACCGCCGACCAGCATGGGCTCGTTGAACGTGTCGTAGACGTCCGTGAGATACGCGCCCAGCAGCCCATCCTGCTCGCCGCCGCGGCCCTCCGTCCGTATCCGCCCGAACTCGTCAAAAATCGCGAACGGCATGTCGGCGATGAGCGTACCGCCGCCGGCGACGTATTTTCGCAGCGCGGACATTACGGAGCGGGGCACGAGGGGCATACCAGGCGCTATCAGGACAGGATGCTCCGCGCCTTCGGTCACTTCCCGATCCGTTACAAATTCCCACGGGATATTCGCGTTCGTCAGGCTTCTCGCCGCGCCCATGCGGCGGCGCGCGCCGGAATCCTTCTTCATGCTTTCTGAATGCGTCAGCTTGTCGAACGAGCAGAACGCCTCGTTTTCCCAGCTGTAAAGGACAGCCGCCCATTTTTCGGGCCTGGCGTCGAGCAGTTCTTCGCTCAGCGAGTCGATTTTCCGGGCGTATTCCCCCAGCAGACGGGCCCTCGCGCCGGGCTCGCCCTGCAATGTCGTCAGCGCGTATTCCCCCGCCTCGTAACCGGTCAGCCGCGCGTTCCACGTCCAAAACCCGGCGCCCCGCAAGCCCGCCGCCAGGTAGCACAGGATCATCTGCCCGCGCTCGCCGGGATGCATGTTGAAACCCCGGTCGGCGCTGCGGAAGTTCGGTCCGCCGGTCGTCTCATAGGGAATCGCGAATTTGCCCTTCGCGAAATCCCGCGTCATGCGCGCCTGCACGTATAAAGGCATGAAAAACTCGCGGCTGTTTTGGAAAAAATGCCACCCGCCGTGGATAGACGACATCAGCCCGTCCGCGCGGCTTGCCTGCAGCGCGAAGTCCCAGGTCTTTTCAGCCGCGTTCGCGAACAGATTATGGATGCCCGTGATAAGCGGATGATTTGGGTCGGCTCTCTTGATCGCGCGTTCGCCCACGGTCAGGTTTTCCAGCAGAAATTCCGTGCGGAACCGGGCCAAATCCCTGCGGTGGCGGTACTTCTCGAACACCTGCCCCTTCCAGCGCTCCTGCCCGTCCCATTGGGATACCGTCTCGTGGCCGTAGTCCAGCCGGCATCCGAATCCCCAGGCTTTTTCGAGTTCGTCAAGGGAGCCGTACTGTGATTTCAGCCATCGGATATACTGTTCTTTGATAAACGGGTCGTCCGCTAGATGTTCCGGAAACTCCCCCGGTTCGCCTATCCCGATCCAACCCACGAGCTTTGGGTGGTCGCGGTAACGGAGCGCAACCGCCGTAAAATACGCGTCCGCGAGCCGCTGGAATTCCCTGTCGAACAGACAGCGTTCCGGGTCTATATTATGGGGTTCCCCGGCCATCCATTGGTAAAACGGGAGTTGAAAGTGGGGGAAGACGTACAGGCCGATCCGTTCGGCCAAGTCAAAAAAAAGATCGTTGACGGTGAAATCTATCTTGCCTTCGCCGAGAAACAACGGCGACTGACCGGTACGAAACGAGTTGTACCCGCATTGTTTGATGTCGGTCAAATATCGTATGAGATCGTCCTTTGTCGTCTCCTCGGAGATAAACACATACGGCGCCATTGGAATAAAACGGGATAGTGAGGATGCGGTCGACAAGTCGATACCCCCTTGCATCTTAAGTGGACTTATCTTTATTTATCTCCCTACCAGATGTTGATCCTGTCCTCCGGGGCCGTGTACATGCCGTCGCCCGGCTGGATACCGAAGACCCTGTAGAATTCGTCCTGCTGGGACAGGGCGAAGTTGCCCCTTAGCTTCGCCGGCGGGTGCACGTCTACGGACAGGTACAGCGAGGCCATCTGCGAGGGCATACGGTCCCGCCAGAGCCGCGCCCATGAGGTCATCACCGCGCCCGTGTCCAGGCCCTCGTCTTGCGCGACGCTAAGCGCGGCGGACAATCCGCCCAGGTCCGCGATCTGCTCGCCCACTATGAGCGGGCCGTTGAGCTGCGCCCCGGCGAACGTTATTTTGGACAGCGCGTCGGAGAGCAGCTTGGTTTTGGCTGCGAACGCCGTGTAATCCGCGTCGCTCCACCAGTTTGTCAGGGTCCCGTTTTTGTCGTACTGAGCGCCGCTGTTGTCGACGGAGTGCGTGAACTCGTGGGCGATCACCGCGCCGATAGCTCCCAGGTTCTCGGCCTCCGAGGCGGCGGGGTCGTAAAACGGCGCCTGCAATATGCCGATCGGGATTACGATCCCGTTGACGCTCGCGCTGTAGTAGGCGTTCACAGTATAGGTCGGGACGAAGTTCCACATGTTCTGGTCGACCGGTTTTTGCAGTTCGGCCGTCAATTTATCCGTTCCCGCCTTCGCGAAGTTCATATACAGCCCGACGAGGCTTCCGCCGTCCGATTTCGCCGTCACGTCGAAGGAAACCCCGTCGGCGGGCTTGTCCGGATAGGCCACGTAAGCCGTTATGGATTTAAGCTTGTCGACGGCTTTCGCCTTGGTGTCGGCGGTCATCCAGTCCAGGCCGCCGATAAGGTCTATGCGCTTCTGCCTGATCGTCTCCACCATCCGCGTCATGTCGTCCTTGACCTTGGCGGTTCCGTAACCGGCGGCGTATAAGTTGGAGACCGCGCCGCCCATCAGGGCCTCGACGACGCCCTGGGCCCTGACGCTCATGTCGTCCCTGGCCGGCGCTGCGCCCGTGATCGCGGTCTGTATGGCGGACTGCAGATCCAGGAAGCCGTCCCCCAGGAAGGAGGCGAAGGTGTCCAGCACGTCCAGCTCCGCTATGTCCTTCAGGACGGGCAGGTTTTCCTCGGTGAAAAGACCGTTGACATACTTTACGTAGTTCATGTCGGCGCAGTATATGTTCATCTTTTGCGCGGCGGCCAGCTGCTCCGCGGTCATGCCGTTCCAGTGCGCGATAAGCGGGTTTATCACGGCCCAGTCCGCAGGCGTGTATATGACGCCGGGATCGTTCTGCCGGGCGGCGGGTATCTGCGCCTGGGCCGCGGATTTGTACATATCGTATACGGCGGCCGCCCGCGCGTCCAGGTTGTCGGTTTCGCCGATGAATTTCAGCGCGCCGGCGAGAAAGTCCTTAAACGCCTTCTGAACGGGCGCGGTCTGGGGGCTGTCGGCGTAATAGTCCGTGGGCAGGCCGATCTGGGCCGTGTCGGCGATATATGCCGCCCAGGTACGCGCGTCCGCTTTGGCGTCGCTGGCAAAGCCTAAAGAGTAGAACGGCATGAAGCTGATTATGTCGACGTATTTCTCCGTCACGGCGTCCAGCTCTCCGACGGTCTTCGCGGATCTTATGTCGTTAAGTATCGGGGTCAGCTCTTCGAGGGACTTGGTTCGCGCGTCGTTGTCCATGTACATGCTGTAAATTTCGTTTATTTTCCATTTGTCGCTTCCGGGGGTCAGGTTTTTGTCCGAGACGATGCCGCTTATTATCGAGCTTATCTGCGTTTTGACCTTATCGTTGACGATCGTGAAGTTGGAGACTTCGTTGTTTCCGGGGGTGATCGCGGCGGTCGCCAGGAATTGGCGGTTCGTATAGGCGTAAAAGTCGTCTTTCAGGGAGGCCTGGCTCGCGTCGTAGGGGCTTCCCATGAACATCACGGCCACGTAAAGGGCCTGGGCGAAATCGCCCGCGTCGGCCACGGAAAGCCGCTGTTTTTCGAGCAAATCTTTCGGGACCATCGTCAGGTCCAGCAGATTCGAGGCCGCCGGCCCGGCCCATTCCGGGACGCTTATGGACGCGTCGGCGCTTACTTTGGACATGTCGAAGCCCATCCCCGCGCTTAGAAAGAAGTTGACCGACACGGCCGCTTCCGCGCCGGAGAGGACTTTGTCGGGATTCACATTGCCGAGGCCGTCCCCGACATAGTACCCCGTGGACATCGCCGTCGCGAGGTCGTCCGCGTAGGGGTTTTCCGCGGGCACGTCCTTGAACGACGCGCCCCCGCCGCCCTTAAGCCCCAAAGCGGCGTTGATCAGCCTGGCGAATTCTCCCTTGGTGATCGGCGAACCCGGCGACTGAAACATCTGCTGGACGGTGAGGCCGCTTGGCGCGGACGCGGCGTCGGCGTAAAGCGTCAGCACGGAACCGCTTATCAGCGCCCCCGCCAATAAAACCGCCGCCGCGCGTTTGATTAACCTGTTTCTCATTCGTGCTCCTCCTTAAAATAATTGCTATTTTTTACCTTTTCATTATAATATAACACATAACGCTTCGCAAGAAATAGTCAAAATAGTATAATTCAGAGCGAAAGGGATGTGACTGCATGAAATACAGGAATTTGGGCGCCTCCGGCTTAAAAGTCAGCGAGATTTCCCTGGGCAGCTGGATCACGTGCTGCGACCCGCGCGATATGGCGACGCCGGAAAAGATAATCGACAGGGCCTACGAGCTCGGCGTCAACTTTTTTGACACCGCCGACGCCTATCACGACGGCAACGCGGAGACGATCCTCGGCAAGGCGCTCGGCAAATTCCCGCGCGAGTCCTGCGTGATCGCGACGAAGGTCTACTGGCCGACGGGCGGCGGGCCGAACGACAGGGGCCTGTCGCGCAAGCACATTTTCGCCCAGGCCGAAGCCAGCCTGAAGAGGCTGAGAACCGATTATATAGACCTCTACTACTGTCACTGGTACGACGCGGACACCCCCGTCGAGGAGACCCTCCGCGCGATGGACGATCTCGTGAGGAAGGGCGTCATAAGGTATTACGGCGTCAGCAACTGGACGGCCGCGCAGATCGCCTGCGGCCTCCGCGCCGCGGATAAATACCTGCTGTACAAATTCATCGCCAACCAACCTTCCTACAGCATCCTGGACAGGTATATCGAGGCGGAGACGATCCCGCTCTCCAGACGGGAGGGTATCGGGCAGGCGGTGTACTCGCCGCTGGCGCAGGGCGTGCTGACGGGCAAATACTCGCCGTCGGACAGGCGGCCGGAGGGGAGCCGCGCCCTGAACCCACTCGCCAAGGGCGAGATAAGCGTCGGGGATTTTCTCACCGATCCTATCTTACGGTGCGTCGAGGGCCTGAAGGCCGTCGCCGCCGAAAACGGCGTGACCCTCGCCGAAATGTCGCTGGCGTGGGCGCTGCGCGACCCGATCGTCGCCAGCGCCGTCACGGGGGCCAGCAGGCCGGAGCAGGTCGAGGCGAACGTCAGGGCGTCGGGCCTGAAACTGTCCGGGGAAACGCTGGCGCGGATAGACAAGGTCCTGGAGGAAAACCCGTTTTATCTGCGGCATAATATCGTCCCGTGGGACGGGAGATGATGTTCGATATAGAATCGATCTGACCGGGGTTTATCCCCGCTTCAGCCACCAGATAAGCAAAACGGCCGCGGCCTGCAAAACAATGACGACCGGTATGCCGATCATGAATTTGGCGTGCCTGGTCTTGTGCCGCGCCAGGCGCATCGTTACGTACATAGCGGCGGAACCGCCCAGGACGGCAAAAATCAGCAGAGTCCGCTCCTTTACGCGCCAGGAGCCCAGGCGCGCGGCGTGTTTGTCGAGCAAGGTCAGCGTTACCGCGAAGACGTTGACGGCGATAATGTAGACGATGACGACGCCGGTCAGATTGTCAGGCATAACGGGTCACGTCCCTTTTTAGGAAGTATAGCGGAACGGTCAAGCCCGCAATGGCGGAGAATACAATGTTTTAGTCATTTTGTGTAGCAGGGATCGTTTCATCTTCATCCGGCAGTACCGCCGAGGCGTTTTCAGCCAGCATCTTCGCTTTTTTACGCGCTTTTCGAAATCTTATAGACATGACGACAATTATTCCTATTATCGGAACAACGATGAAGGTAATTATTCGGAAAAGAGAGATGGCCCAATTTATTTGCGGCGGACGCACAGCTATGCCCATCGTTTGACCCGGCAAAAGAAACGAATAATCCTTTACGATGAACCAATTAGCAAGCCTTGTTGGCAACCCGGAAAATATTTTTGCGATGATAGAAAGGAATCCGTTCATTGCAATCCCCCTAAACAGATATTCTGTTTGTTTTCCTCGTGATTCCACGTATGAAACGCGCCGCCGTAGCAAAATTGCCAATGTTCACATTCTTTGCATTTACCGCAGCTTGTTCTGTTTTCGTCTCGAAAGACTTTAAATTCGTTTTCTCAAATGTCGCAAAAATCCCTCTCGCGAATGTTGCCCTGTATCAATTCCGGCAAGCGGGGTACGGCAGGACAAACAAAAACGTCCCCGTTATGCAGGATGCCTGCGGTCGCGATACCCGCCTGACAGGTGAAACAGTCGTCCCGGATAGCCATTTCATAGTCAATCCCTATGAAATGGCTATGCCCGTATGTTACGTGTAATTTTCGTTCTTTGCGTATCGTTCTGATAAAGTCGAACAAAATCATGTAATCCGACACATCAGGCAGCAAATCCTTGTTCTGATTGGCCCTGCCGACAGGTTCCATAGTCAGAATTTGCCACGAATCAGCGCCGATGTTTTTTACACACTCATACAACTCATACCGCTGGTTCAGATTTTCCTTGCTGAAAACTGTTGCAATCTGGATCAATTCCAAAAAATTGGCTTCTTTCAGTATCCGGACGTTTTCAATGACCTTTTCGTAGCCTCCGCTCTTATAAAACCTCAACTTTAATTTTGTGACCGATGAGCCTAATAACTTATTTCCTGATCCCCTCCAGGAACTCCCCGATCTCAACAAGCTTCCCTTCCGCTTTCGCGTCCCCGATCTTGTACGTGACATACGGCTCCCGGGCCGCGGTGAACAGTATTTTCCCGCCGGATTTCGACGCGGCCTCCGCGATTTTGTGCGGGTCCGCGTCCGCCTCCTGCGGGTTGAAGTACAGGACGATCCCCGAACCGTTCTGCTTGACCGCCGACACTCCGACCGAATGCGCCCGCGCCTTGAAAAGGGCTGTCGCCAGCAGGTTTTCCACGCACCCGGGCATGTCCCCGAAGCGGTCCTCTATCTCCTCCCGGACGTCGTAGTAGTCGCGGACGTTCTGGATGAGAGAGATTTTCTTGTATATCTCCAGCTTCTGCGCCTCGTTCGGGATGAACTCCGGCGGGATGTAGGCGTTCACGGCCAGGTCGACGGTCGTCTCAAAGTCCGCCTTGGGCGTCCCGCCGCTCTCCAGCGTGACCGCCTCCGCCAGCAGCTTGCAGTAGAGGTCGTAGCCGATGGCCTCCAGGTGCCCGTGCTGCTCCGCGCCCAAAAGGTTCCCCGCGCCCCGAAGCTCCAGGTCGCGCATGGCGATCTTGAAGCCCGAGCCGAACTCCGTGAATTCCCGTATCGTCTGGAGGCGCTTTTCCGCGTGCTCCTGCAAAACCTTGTCGCGCCTGTACATCAGATAGGCGTAGGCGAGCCTGCTGGAGCGCCCGACGCGGCCGCGGAGCTGGTAGAGCTGGCTGAGGCCCATATAGTCCGCGTTCTGGACGATTATCGTGTTGACGTTGGCTATGTCGAGGCCGGATTCGATGATGGCCGTGCAGACCAAAACGTCGATCTTCCCCTCTATGAAGTCCATCATCACGTTTTCCAGGTCCCTCTCCGGCATCTGGCCGTGGCCGTAGGCCACGACGGCCTCCGGGACGAGCCGCGAGACGAAGTTCGCCTCCTCCGCGATGTTGCGCACGCGGTTGTGCAGATAGTATACCTGCCCGCCGCGGCCGAGTTCGCGCATGATGGCCTCGCGCACGAAGTCCTGGTTGTACTCCAGGACGTAGGTCTGCACGGGCTGGCGCTCCTGCGGCGGCTCCTCCAGCACGCTCATGTCCCTTATGCCGGACAGGCTCATGTGGAGCGTCCTCGGTATCGGCGTGGCCGTGAGCGTCAGCACGTCCACGTTCTCCTTCAGGGTTTTCAGCTTTTCCTTGTGCGTCACGCCGAAGCGCTGCTCCTCGTCCACGATCACCAGCCCCAGGTCCTTGAACCTGATGTCCTTGGACAGGAGCCTGTGCGTGCCGATGACTATGTCGGAGGTCCCGTTCTCAAGGTTCTGTATCGACTCTTTCTGCTGCTTGGGCCCCCGGAAGCGCGAGAGCATCTCTATGCCCACGGGGAAGTCCTTCATGCGCTGGGTGAAGGTGTTGAAATGCTGCTGGGCCAGGATCGTCGTCGGCACAAGGTAGGCCACCTGCTTGCCGTCCATCGCCGCCTTGAACGCCGCCCGCAGAGCGATCTCCGTCTTGCCGTAGCCCACGTCGCCGCAGACGAGCCGGTCCATGATCTTCCCGGCCTCCATGTCCTTCTTGACGTCCTCTATGGCGCGGAGCTGGTCCTCCGTCTCCTCGAACGGGAACGTCTCCTCGAACTCCCTCTGCCAGACCGTGTCCTTGGAATAGGCGAAGCCCTTGGCCGCGGAGCGCCTGGCGTAGAGCGCCACGAGTTCCTTCGCCAGCTCCCGCACGGCGCCCTTGGCCCTGTTCTTGGCCCGCAGCCACTCGCCGCCGCCGAGGTTGTTGAGCTTCACGCGCGCGCCGTCGCTCCCGATGTACTTCTGGATCAGATCCATCTGGTCGGTCGGCACGTAGATGTGCCCGCCGTCGGCGTAGGCAAGTTTCAGGTAGTCGCGGCTGACATAGTCCACCGTGATCTGCTCAATGCCCCTGTAGACGCCGATGCCGTGGTTTTCGTGCACCACGTAGTCCCCGACGCGAAGGTCGGTGAAGCTCTCTATGCGGGAGGCCTTCTGGCGGAGCCTGCGCCGCCGGCGCTTGTCCTCGTCGGAGGCCATCGACTTGTCCGACGCCACGGCGAACTTGATAAGCGGGTACTCGAAGCCCTCGTCCAGCGTCCCCCGGGCGATGGTGACCAGGCCGGGTCTGATCTCGGCCCCTTCGGCGTTCAGATCCTCTAAAATCGCGGCGGAGCGCCCGAGCTCCACTATCTCGTCGCGGAGCTTTTCGGCCTTGTAGCCGGAGTTTACCAATATCAGCACCCTGTAGCCGGCGCCGAGCCAGTAGTCTATGTCGTCCTTGAAGACGTCCCGCCTGCCGCGGAACAGCCTGACGGCCTTGACCGTGAAGTCGGCCTGGGTTTTGACGGCGAAATCCTTGATATTCTGCGAAATGGAGGTCATAACGACGGCGTCGAAGCTTTTTGCCCTGGCCAATAATTGGGCGTGGGAAAAGACCATGTCCGGGCTGTCCCCGCTTATGCCCTTCAGGAGGCGGTTCTTTACCGCCTCCAGGAACTCCCGGTACACGGTTTCCATATGCTTGTTTATGTGATTCGGCTCGTCGAAGAATAAAATGAAATCCTTGCTGAGGTAATCGAAAAGGCTGGCGCCGGCGGAGCGCTCCAGGGCCTCTTTCATCGGCAGTATCTCCGCCAGGCCGACCTTTTCCACGGAGCGCTGGGAATAGGTGTCCAGTATGCGGACGGAATCCACCTCGTCCCCGAAGAACTCGACGCGCAGGGCGTTGGCGTAGGCCGTCGTGAACACGTCGAGTATCCCGCCGCGTATGGCGAAGTGCCCCGGGGCCTCCACGAGCTCCACCCGCTCGTAGCCCAGAAACACCAGTTTTTCGGCCAAAACGTCGATCGAGAGCTCGTCGCCCGGGGAGACGCGGATCACGTTCGCCCCGAAGTCCCCCGGCGGCGAGAGCTTATCCATCAGCGCCTCGGAGGACAGGACGATCGTCCGCACAGTTTCGGGCGGGTCTCCGTTTTTCGCGTTTTTCACGGCCAGGGCCCTGATGATCGATATCCGCTTGGACACGACGTCCGCGCTCTGCACGTCCGCCGAGTAAAAAAAGATGTCCTTGGAGGGATAGAACCTCGCGTCCGGGTCAAAACAGCGCATGTCCTCTAAGATGTTCTTCGCGGTCAGCTCGGAGTGGGAGATTATCAGGGCCGGGCGGCCAAGGCTTTGGCACAGGCCTGCGATCAGGTGGCACTTCTGGGAGTCGATCACGCCGGAGGCCAAAGCGGGGCATTTGCGGTTTTTAATCGCGCCGGCCAGGAGGCTGAAGCTCTCCAGCTCGCGGAGGGGTTCCAGAATCGCGTTCAAATTATCGCACCCGTTTTCCTGACAATTATTACCACCAAAACGCCGCCCAAAGGAGTTCCCCGCCCCCGAGGCACTCCATGGTGTGCGTCGCTCCCGGCGGGATCTCGATGACGTCGCCCTGTTTCACCTCGAACCTTTCGACGCCGATGTGACAGTAGCCCTTGCCGCCGACCACCAGATACACCTCGTTGGTCGGGTGAGAGTGGGCCTCCATCATCGACATGCCCTCCAGATAGCCCCACGCGTCGCCAAAAGGCGCCTTCATGCCCTCGGGCAGCACCTTGCCCGCCAATATCGTCCCGCCGTGTCCCGCGGGCGCCGTTTCCTTGTCAAAACGCGACACATACCTGCCGGTTGTCATTGCATGCCTCCTTTTAGAATAGACTTCTTCGGAAATTGGCGCTTGTCATTCTGAGCGAAGCGAAGAATCTTTATTTTAAGACCCTTCGCTTCGCTCAACTGACAACGCAAAATCAATCTCCGATGAAGTCTAATGGTACCCCGTCCTCATTTATGATATAATACCGTATCTTTTCCAAAAAGGAAATGGTTTTATGATATTAAGCCTCACACATATAGCAAAATCCTACGGCGCGGCCGAAATCCTGGCTGACGTGACCTTCACTCTGGAGGAGCGGGAGAAGGCCGCCATGGTCGGCGTCAACGGCGCCGGAAAGACCACGGTTTTCCGGATCATAACCGGCGAGCTCGAGCCTGACTCCGGCGAGATAAGCGCCGCGAAAGAAAGCCGCGCGGGCTACCTTCCGCAGACGGCGGAGTTCGAGTCCGGCGGCACGGTCTACAGCGAGCTGCTCCGCGTCTTCGACCGCGTGATCGCCATGGAGGGCGACCTGCGGGAGATGGAGAGGCGCATGGCGGGGCTTCGGGACGCGGCCCTCGCTGAGCACATGGAGCGCTATTCCGCGCTCACGCACAGGTTCGAACAGGCCAAAGGCTACGAGTATGAGAGCCGCGTCAGGGGCGTCGCCAAGGGCCTGGGCTTCGGCGAGGACGAGTGGGGCCAGAGCGTCGCGCTGCTCTCCGGCGGGCAAAAGACCCGCGTCGCTTTGGGGAGGCTGCTGCTGGCCGAGCCGGATCTGCTTTTGCTGGACGAGCCCACGAACCACCTGGACATATCGAGCGTCGAATGGCTCGAGGACTATCTGCGCGCCTATCCGGGCGCGATACTGATCGTCTCCCACGACCGGTATTTCCTGGACAGGGTCACGACCAAGACCGTCGAGATCGAGAATAAGCGGTCGACGGTCTATATGGGCGGCTACACCTTTTACGCCAGGCACAAGGAGATCGACCGCGAGCTCAGGATGAAGCAGTATCTCGACCAGCAGAAGGAGATCCGGCGGCAGGAGGAGATCATCCGGACGTACCGCTCCTTTAACAGGGAGAAGTCGGTCAAGGCGGCGGACAGCCGCGAGAAGCGGCTCGCCAGGCTGGAGCGCCTGGAGAGGCCGGAGTCCTTGCCGGACAGGATGCGGCTGATGCTAAAGCCGAGGGTGGAGAGCGGCGGGGACGTGCTCTTCGCGGACAGCGTGTCGAAGAGCTTCGGCGATTTCACGCTTTTCCGGGACGTGTCGTTCGCCGTGAAAAGGGGCGAAAAGGTGGCGCTGATCGGGCCGAACGGCGTCGGCAAGACGACGCTTTTCAGGATACTGCTGAACCGGATGTCTTATGGGGGAAGCGTGAAGTGGGGCGTGAACGTAAAGACTGGCTATTACGACCAGGAGCACGAGCTCGCGGCGTCGGATCTGCCCCTTATGGACGACATCCGTGAGAGCTATCCCCGGCTTTCGAACGGCGAGATACGAAACGTCCTGGCGGCCTTCGTGTTCACCGGCGACGACGTGTTCAAGACCGTCAACTCCCTCTCCGGCGGCGAAAAGGGGCGCGTGGCTCTGGCGAAGATCATGCTGGCCGGCGCGAACACCTTGCTTCTGGACGAGCCCACGAACCACCTGGACATGTACTCCAAGGAGATTCTGGAGGAGGCCCTCCGGAACTTCCCCGGCACCGTCCTCTACATCTCCCACGACCGATATTTCATCAACAACACGGCCGACAGGGTGCTGGAGATGAGCGCGGAGGGCGTGACCGCGTACCTGGGTAACTACGACGACTACCTGGCGAAAAAGGCCGAGAACTACGGCGACGCCGCGGGGCCTGAAAAGAGCGCTTACATGTCGCGGAACAAATCCGACTGGCTCAAAAAGAAGGAGGACGCCGACGCCGAGAGGCGCGGAAAAAGCCGCGCCGAGAAGCTCCGCCGGGAGATCGGCCGCGTCGAGGGGGAGATCGCGCGGATCGACGCGCTTCTGATGGACGGAGAGACCGGCAGCGACCACGAGGCCGCCGCCAGGCTGTACGGGGAAAAGACGGGGCTGGAGGAGAGGCTGCTGGAGCTGTACGCGGAGGGGGAGGAGATGGCGCGGGCGAAATGACCCCGCAATAAATCGCCGAAAAATCGGCTTGACTTGCTCCGCCCGCCCGTGATATACTGAACTCTGCTTTCGCGGAGATATTATGTAAAATATTTACGTAGAAACTGTCATTTCTTCCGCGATGCGCCCATCCGCCCGGAAAGGTTTTCAAATTCGCCGTTGTTGCGCAGGAGAGCGAAAACGTCAGCCTCCCTTGCCGCCGGTCAGCGCCGAAACACTCCGCGCAGCCGGCAAATGTTTTCCGCATATACGCGCGATGCCATATCCGGCGAGTTACATGCCGCGCCATACGGAATAACCGGAAAAACGGAACAATACCGGAGTGCGAAAACATCAGCCTCCTCTGTCGGCTTCGCCGGCAAATGTTTTCGGCATCCGGCAAAACCGCCGAGAGTTTGTAGTTTACCCGGCTTCCGTGCTTCGGTTCCCGGAAATGCGCGCGATCACGTTCGGAGGTGTTTTATGTACGCGGTTTTTGAAACCGGCGGCAAGCAGTACAAGGTCAGCGAGGGCGACGTGATAAAGGTCGAGAAGCTGTCCGCAGAGGTCGGCATGGCCTATGATTTCGACAGGGTCCTTCTCGCGTCCGCCGGCGGCGAGACGAGGTTCGGCAGGCCGTATGTGGACGGGGCGGTGGTCACCGCCTCTGTGCTGGGCGACGGCAAGGAGAAGAAGGTCATCATCTACAAGTTCAAGTCCAAAAAGGGCTTCCACAAGAAAAGAGGCCACCGCCAGCCCTTCACGCGCCTGAAGATCGAAAAAATCACCGTCTGACGGTATGATTTCGGTCCGTCTGTTTTACAATAAGAACGGCGCGGTATACGGGTTCGAGGCGGAGGGCCACGGGCTCGACATTGTCTGCTCCGCGGTTTCCGCGCTGACGTTCAACACGGTGAACTCCGTCGAGGCGTTCGCCGGCGAGGAGCTGTCCTGCGACTGCCCCGAAAACGGCGGCGGATGGCTTCGCTTCTCGATGCCGCGGCTCCGGGACGGCGGGGAAAACCGCGACGCCGAGCTTCTGACGGCGTCGCTGGCGCTGGGTCTCCGCTCCCTCGCGGAGGAGTACCCGAAAGAGATCAGGATCAAGGAGATAAAAACTCGGGAGGCAAAGCGATGTTGAAGATAAATCTGCAATTTTTCGCGCACAAAAAGGGCGTCGGCTCCACGAGGAACGGCCGCGATTCCGAGGCCAAGCGCCTCGGGGCCAAGCGCGCGGACGGCCAGGTCGTCAGCGCCGGCAACATCCTCTACACCCAGCGCGGCACGAAGATCCACCCGGGAACCAACGTCGGGCGCGGCTCCGACGATTCCCTGTTCGCCCTTGTGACCGGCAGGGTAAAGTTCGAGAGCAAGCACGCCAGGAAACAGGTGTCGGTATATCCGGTTGCGGAGTAAATCGCGCACAGCGCGTCCGAAATACTGTTAGGCGTCTCAATCAAGAATAGACCAGCCGCAAGGCTGGTTTTCTTAATGAGAAAACATTCAGGAAGGACTATATTCGATAATTTCTTGACAAACCGTACAATGTACTGTACAATGAAAAAAATGATCCGGAATGAGGTGTTTCAAATGACAGCAATCAACTATACGACTGCGCGGCAAAATCTAAAGGAAATTTGCGACAAAACCGTAAATGATTTCGAGACGATCATTATTACACGGGAACGGGGCGAGAACGTTGTTTTGATGTCCGAAAGAGAATATACCAATATGCTGGAGAACTTGTACGTAAGAAAAAACCCAAAAGACTACAACGAGCTGATCCGCTCTATTGAACAGTTGAAAAAAGGGCAATGTAAAATAAGGGAGCTGGCGGCAGATGAATAAAATCTTTTCCGACATTGCCTGGGAGCAGTACCAATACTGGATTGTGAACGATAAAAAGGCGCTGCGTAAAATCAACGAATTGATTCGGGATATTGAGCGAAGCGGAAACAGCGGACTGGGCAAGCCGGAAGCGCTGAAAAACGAGCTGTCTGGTTTTTGGAGCAGAAGGATCACGGATGTCCATAGGCTGATATACAGTATTGACGAAAAAAATATTTACATCGCGAAATGCAAGGGTCATAACGAAGATTAGCAAGGTGTGTTTACATTGGGACGGACTCGCGGTAAAATGGGTTCGTCCTTTTGAATTGGGCTTGAATACCGGGAGACGGGGGGTTCCCATGGGCGTTTCGGAAAACGAAAGAAAAAATTTCTTCGTGAGCTACACGGGCAAAGACGAAAACTGGGCATTGTGGATAGCCGAAACCCTTGAAAACGCGGGTTATACGACAGTTATACAAGCGTGGGATTTCAAATCCGGCGGAAGTTTTGTCAACGATATGCACGAGGCGCTTAAAAAGTGCGAAAAAATAATTCCCGTTCTGTCGAAGGCTTATCTCGAATCCGCGTATTGCAAGTCGGAGTGGCAAAACGCTTTTGCGGACGACCCCGTCGGTGAAAAGCGGCTGCTCATCCCCGTCCGCATAGAGGACGTGAAGCCCGAAGGATTGCTGAAGGCGCGGACTTATATCGACCTGTCCGGGCTTGACGATAATGCGGCGGCGGCGGAACGGCTGCTTCAAGGAATAGGCCCTGGCCCGGCGGAAAGGAAATCCAAAGGTTTCCCAAACAACAAGACGCGTTTTCCCGGCAGCCTGCCGCCCAACAATCTTCCGGACAGAAACGCGTATTTCACAGGCAGGGAGAAGGAGCTTAATTCCATCGCGGAATCTTTCGCCGACGGGAATTTTGTTACGCTTACTCAGACAATTTACGGTTTGGGCGGGATAGGCAAAACGCAGATCGCGAAGGAATACGCCTACAGATATTCGCAAAGGTACGAATGCGTCTGGTGGTTCACCGCCGAAACCTCCGAATCTCTATACAACGGTGCGCTGGAGTTTGCCGTGAAATTCTGCGGCCTGCCGCCGGACGCGGCGACGCCCGATAACGTCAGGAACAGTATCAGGGAATGGGCCGAAAACAATCAAAAATGGCTTTTTGTTTACGACAACGCCGAGGAATACGGCCTTCTGCGCGGTTATCTCCCGCGAAATCATGTCGGGCAGGGGAATACCCTCATAACCTCCAGGAATGAATTTTGGTCTGACCTGGGGATCGTCCCCCAAAAAATCGGCTTGTTTACCGAGGAGGAGGCCGTCGCCTTCCTGCGCCGCCGGACTCTTGGCAAGCCGCGCGACGGCGCGGGGCCGCTGGCCAAGGAACTGGGTTATCTGCCGCTCGCGCTGGAACACGCAGGGGCGTACATAGCGGAGAACGATCTGTCCTTTTCCGATTATCAGAAATTATACCGGGAATACAGTTTCAGGCTTCTCCGCGAAAGCGAAACTTCCGAAAGAACCGCCGTGGACGTCACATGGCAGATTTCCATAGACAAAATAAAGAGCGAGAGCGCGAGGCAGTTCCTGTATTTGTGCTCCTACTACGCCCCGGATAAAATTTTAGTGGACAGCCTGATAAAGAACAACGTCCGCCTGCCGGAGCCGCTGAAAAAAGACGCGGCCGACCCGCTGGCGTTAAACAGGGCAGTTCATGAGTTAAGGCGGTATTCGCTGATAAACGTATCGGAGGCCGACAAAAACGAGATAGGCGTGCACAGGCTTTTGCAGGAGGCGATAAAGAGCGGGCTTGCGCCAGGCAACGAATATGTAAGGAGCTGCGCCGAAAATTTGACGGAATTGATTTATGACAAATATTATTCAACCGCTGAGGCGCGGGAGAGGTTCGGCGCGCTGGCGCCCCACGGCGTGAGCGTCTGCGAAAACCTGCGCAGACAAGGCGCGGTTGCCGAGGATTTTCATCGGTTGTTTTTCAATTTGGCGTATGGGTTTAACGAAACCGCCAAATATCCCGACGCCGTTTTCTTTTACAATATAGCCTTGGAAATTCGCGAAAAAGTGCTGGGAAAAGATCACCCGGATACCGCTACGACATATAACAACATGGCGATGGTTTATAAAGTTCAGGGCGACTATGGCAGGGCATTGGAGTTTTACGGTAAAGCCTTGACAATTAGTGAAAAAGTGCTGGGAAAAGATCACCCGGATACCGCTACGACCTATAACAACATGGCGGTAGTTTATGAAGCTCAGGGTTATTATGACAAGGCATTGAAATTTCACGGTAAAGTATTGGAAATTCGCGAAAAAGTGCTGGAAGAAGATCACCCGGATACCGCTACGACCTATAACAACATGGCGGTAGTTTATGAAAACAAGGGCGACTATGACAGGGCGTTGGAGTTTTACGGTAAAGCCTTTGCAATTTACGAAAAAGTGCTGGGAAAAGATCACCCGGATACCGCTACGACCTATAACAACATGGCGGGAATTTATTACGCTCAGGGCGACTATGGCAGGGCATTGGAGTTTTTCGGTAAAGCCTTGGCAATTCGCGAAAAAGTGCTTGGAAAAGATCACCCGTATACCGCTACAACCTATAATGACATGGCGTTAGTTTATGAAGCTCAGGGCGACTATGGCAGGGCTTTGGAGTTTTTCGGTAAAGCCTTTGCAATTTACGAAAAAGTGCTGGGAAAAGATCACCCGGATACCGCTACGACCTATAACAACATGGCGGTAGTTTATAAAGCTCAGGGCTACTATGACAGGGCATTGGAGTTTTACGGTAAAGCCTTGGCAATTCGCGAAAAAGTGCTGGGAAAAGATCACCGGGATACCGCTACGACCTATAATAACATGGCGTTAGTTTATTATGCTCAGGGCGACTATGACAGGGTGTTGGAGTTTTACGGTAAAGCCTTGGAAATTCGCGAAAAGGTGCTGGGAAAAGATCACCCGGATAATGCTAGAACCTATAACAACATGGCGGGAGTTTTTTATGCTCAGGGCGAGTATGACAGCGCATTGGAGTTTTACGGTAAAGCCTTGGCAATTCTCAAAAAGAAGTTGGGCGATCATCACCCCAATACAATTTCTGCTTCCAATAATATGCTAATATGTGAGCAATCGGCAAAGAATAGGCTAATCGGAAGTTAGGGAAATAACTTCCGACTTGTCATCCAATGTCAACAGGTTAAGCGGTGCGTGATGGAACCCGCAGCTAAAAATCGCGGATTCCGTAGGGTCGGGGTTCCATCCCCGACCGAAACCCCTTTATCCTGTTGACATTGACTTGTCACCCTGAGCACAGCGAAGGGTCTTAAAAGAAAGATTCTTCGCTCCGCTCAGAATGACAGGCTTCGCTCGG